>CAZBWC010000007.1:6120-6937 GCA_964495395.1 Microcaldota archaeon | reverse complement strand
AGTGCCACTGGTGGTGTGCCTGCTCTTGGAGAAGCCCCTGCATCAGGAGACGCTAAGCCATTTGACTTGTCATGGTTATTCTATCTTGCTATTGCTGCAGTGGTGGTGGTCGCAGTTCTGGCAGGCGGCTATCTTCTATTACAGGGAAAAAAGCGCTGATTTTAATTTTTACTTTTTTCCATTTTGTCTTTTTATCTGGAGCGCCCATCCTGTTGGCCATTGTTCTTGCATTGTATATTACAAAGAAAAAATAGAATGCTTATAAAAGCCACCTAGCTAATCCCTTCATGAAAATCAGCCTGCACATATTAGCAATTATTCTGCTTTTAACATTTGTACTATTTGGCTGCACCTCTCAGGAGGTACGTGAAGAATCTATTCCTGCTGCTGATTCCCAAGAACCTCCAGTTAATGCTTCTATCATAGGTCAAAATCCAGTCCAAGAATCCACTCTAGGTGAAGAACAAGCAGCCGATTCCCTGGGGTCTGCATCTGCAATTAATGAAACAATTGGAGAAAATGCTACTAAAGCTGCTGATCCGCTAGCTGACCCTCTATCAGTCACAGAATCCACTGAAGCAGAAGCATTCAGCATATTCAATCCAAAAATAATTTATGAGGGTGCCTATAACGGTCCTCTTTATGCGACATCAGAGCAGATCGGATCTGTATCAATGGAATCGTATTTTGAAAATCTTGATCAAAATGGCATAAATTTCTTCATTGGCATGTTCGCTATTTTTGGAGAGCCTCAAGCTGCCACGTTAACCAATGATCAAGGGCTTGGTAAAGTTGTAGATGCTGTACAAAAACACCC
>CAZBWC010000007.1:0-6110 GCA_964495395.1 Microcaldota archaeon | reverse complement strand
CCGCATTATCCCCTTCTTTAATCCTGGAATAGGTGGTGAGGAAATAGAATCTGAGGGATATTTGCAGACTGACTTGTTTGATTGGTACAGCGGCACTCTTGCAGCATCCAAAGAAATTACTGGTGAAGATTTTATCAGAGGTTTTGGTGAAATAGAGACCCAAGAGTGGGAAATCAGACATAACGATCCAAAAATCATTGAACTTATTGACCTGGCTGAAACCAACAATATCCATTTTATGTTCCATCCTGTTGCGGGTAAAATCAGTGATGTTGAAAACATTATTGAAGAACATCCTGACACCATCTTCCTAATACACATGTACCGTGAGGATTTGGAGGATAGCAAATCCGAGTTAATAAGGATACTAAAGGCGCACGACAACCTTTATTTCAGCATCGATGCTGCTCACATAATTCCTATCGAGGGAGATGTAATTTACGAGTTCGACAGTTCGGACAAGCAGTACTCGATAAACAAGCTCGTTTCTTATTATGATTCTAATGAGGAAACCATTATTGAGCAAGCTATTGGGGCCTACAAACCCCTGGTAGACGCAGCTCCTGACAAAATAATGTGGGGAACTGAAATCGGTCCGGAATACGCATTTGATTCTAAGGTATTCAACAGGGCAATTAAAGCTTCACGTTATGTAATTGCTGGGTTTGCCGAGGAACACCAGGAAGCTGTTGGATATAAAAATGCATTAAGAGTGTTTGGTGAAGGTGTTACAATAAGTCCGGATATTGCTGTTCTTGATACAAGTTCCTGGCCTGACTGCACAGAATCACAAACGAATAGCTGCGACATATCCTGTGGCATACCCGATTCTGACGACCTAACTCCTGAGCAGGACTCTTGCTTCTTTGACTGCCTTGTACCTAAGCATTGTAACTATGCTCCGGAAATGGACATAGGGTGATTTAACTAGCCCATTTAAAAATTTTTAGATTTTAAGCTCTAAAAGATCATAAAATTATAAGGAGGTAATTATTTGGTCAATATAGTTATTTTTGGTTTGGTTAGCGGTTTTGTAGCGCTTTTGTATGCCCTTTGGCTTTCTTACCGGGTTGTCAAATCGCCTGCAGGAACTGCAAAGATGCAGGAAATCTCTGCTGCAATACAGGAGGGTGCTAACGCCTTTCTGATGAGGCAATACAAGACCCTGCTTCCTATAGTTGTACTTCTATTCATTGTAATATCTTATTTCATTGACCTTAACATGGGCCTTGCATTCCTGGTAGGTGTGGTTTCATCTGCGCTTGCCGGCTATGTAGGTATGCAGGTAAGTGTTCGTGCAAATGTGCGCGTTGCTGAAGCTGCAAAATCAGGCCTTGAGAAGGCATTGCAGCTATCTTTCAGTGGTGGTGCTGTTACTGGCATGGCACTTTCAGGGCTTGGCCTTATTGGTGTTGCAGGCCTGTTCGCAATATTCGGGCAGAACCTTACCCCGCTCATAGGCTATGGTTTCGGTGCTTCATTGATAAGCCTTTTCGCGAGAGTCGGAGGGGGCATTTATACGAAAGCTGCTGATGTTGGCGCTGACCTTGTAGGCAAGGTTGAGGCTGGCATACCTGAAGATGACCCTAGAAACCCTGCAGTCATTGCAGATAATGTTGGTGACAATGTTGGCGATTGCGCCGGAATGGCCGCTGACGTGTTCGAAAGCTTCGTGGTTACTGTTATCGCGTCAATGCTTTTGGGCAAGGTATTCGGGGCATTCTTCATCGAACTGCCTATACTTATAGCCTCACTGGGTGTTTTGTCAAGCATTTTAGGTTCGTTCTTTGTGAAGCTTGGGAAAAACAAGAAAATCATGCCTGCATTCTATAAGGGCCTTGCTGCGACTGCAATATTCATGCTGTTGGGCTCAATGGTGTATCTTAATGCTATTGTATCACCAGATGTAGTTCCTGACGGGATGGCTTGGCTAATAACTATTTTCATGGGCGTTGCCATAACTGCATTAATATTCTGGATTACTGAATATTATACTGCTACTGAATTTTCGCCTGTAAGGCAGGTTGCAGAGGCTGCAAAAACCGGGGCAGGTACAAACATTATACAGGGCCTTGCAATTGGCCTTCAGTCAACAGCTTTGCCTACATTGCTGATTATCGTCGGCATAGCAGTTTCCTATCATTTTGGCGGCTTATATGGCATAGCTCTTGCTGCAACTGCCATGCTTTCGCTTAGCGGCATAGTTATCGCAGTTGACAGTTATGGTCCTATTACCGATAACGCGGGTGGCATTGCTGAAATGAGCGGCTTGCCAGAAAGCGTGCGCAAGGTAACTGATGCCCTCGATGCAGTCGGCAACACTACCAAGGCAACGACAAAGGGCTTTGCAATTGCCGGAGCTGCACTTGGCGCGCTGGCATTGTTCGTTGCATTTGCTGATGAGGCCAAGCTTGAAACGGTCAATTTGCTCGAGCCTGTTGTTGTTATAGGCTTGTTTATAGGGGCATTATTACCATTCCTGTTTTCGAGCATGCTCATGACCGCAGTCGGTCGTGCTGCATTCGAGATAGTGCAGGAAGTAAGAAGGCAGTTCAAGCAGATAAAAGGCCTTATGCAGGGCAAGGCAAAGGCAGACTATGCCAAGTGCGTTGACATAAGTACGCGCACTGCACTGAAAGAGCTCGCAATGCCTGGTGTTATGGCTGTATTTACCCCTCTAGTTGTTGGCTTTTTGTTCGGTCCTCTTGCACTTGCCGGCCTTTTGGCAGGTGCAATAACAAGCGGCTTTTTGCTTGCATTGACAATGAGCAATGCAGGTGCTGCATGGGATAATGCCAAAAAGCTGATAGAAACTGGTTTATACGGTGGGAAGGGAAGCGATGCACACAAGGCAGCGGTAGTCGGTGATACTGTGGGCGACCCGCTCAAGGATACTGCCGGTCCAAGCTTAAATGCGCTTATCAAAGTGGTCAACACCGTTTCACTGGTGTTTGCGGCTGTGATAGTTGCCTATTCAATAAATATTATTGGATAGATTTTTCCTCTTTTTTGATTTTTATCTTTTTGGTTTTTATTTAGGCCAGTTCCAAATCTTTATTAACCTAATCCTGATTCTTATTCTATGTCCGTGTCGATTCCAAAACTAACTATTGCACTGTTATTACTGTTATCAGGATTCACGTTTGCTTCAACTTGGGTGGTCAACGGTACCGGGACAGGAGCAAACTGCACTGCCGGTGATTTCTTTTCCAACACCACCATACAAACTGCAATAGACCTAGCTACTGCTGGCGATACCATCATAGTCTGTGCCAATGGCACTGTTGCATCAGGCAGGTACACTGAAAACCTGATTATCAATAAAACCCTGAATATTTACGGCAACGAATCAGGGGTAATCGTAAATGCCTCGAGTGTTTCCGTCCCGGTTTTTTCTGTTAATTCAACGTTTGTCAATATAACTAATTTTACCATCACCAGCGCAACAAGCTCAATGGGCATCCGCCTTAATTCAACCTCTGGCAACGCACACGTATGGAATGTCAATGCAAGCGGCAACAGCTATGGCATATACCTTGATGCCAGTTCCAATAACAACATCTCCAACAATACTGCTAATGGAAATTCGAACTATGGCATCTCAGTATACACGAGCTCCAATAACAATACTATAGCCTCAAATACTATTCATCACAGTTCTGGCTCAGGCATCCAGGTTTCCCAAAACCAGAATAATACTTTCACATCAAACAGCGTCTATAATATGAGTACCTACGGTATGTTCCTATCGCTTAGCCACAACAACACATTCACCAACAATACCTTCAATAATTCCTGGTATGGCCCCATTCTCCAAAGCTCTGATGATAATGTTCTCACTTCAAACACGCTAGCAGGCAACACTGTTGACGGGCTGCAAATCCAGGGCAGTGACAACAATAGCATCAGCTCAAACATCATTTTCGGCAATTTCCAAACAGGCATCAATATTATTTCAGGTTCCCAGAACAACCGCATCTTTTCAAATAGCATCTACAACCATACAAACGGCACTGCATCAGGCATTTTCTTACAGGCTATTAACGTCCTTAACCACATCTACAACAATGCAAATATCTACAACAACACTTACGGCATTTACCTAAATAGTAGCAACCTCACCAATGTGACAAACAACACACTGACAACAAACTCAGATGTCCATATCGCACTTATGAGCTCATCTAGAAATAACCTGTCCAATAATTCCATGTCTGGCGGGGATAGCTCAGGAATAGCTCTGCAACAAAATGCTAACTATAACACAATCAATCAGAACAATGTTTCCAATACCGGTAGCACTGGTATTGAACTTTATAACAATTCCATCTATAACAATATTACTTCAAATACTCTGTCGAACAACCTGGCAGGCATACTGCTACAATTATTTTCAAACAACTCCCTGGTAAGTGGTAATACTGTTATTAATGCAACAACCTATGGTATCGGAGTTACTGAAGCAGGTAATTCAATCACAATGGCTGGAAATAATGTTTCAGGCTCAGCAGAAGATGGTTTCTACTTGGTTGGCCTCATGTACAGTGTTGTTTCCAACAACACTGCCTATGCCAGTAGCGATAATGGCTACCAGATAGAATCATCAGGCTCATTCTTTTCAAATTTTACAAATAATATTGCCTACAACAATTCCAATGTTGGATTCATATTCCAAAATTATACGGCTAATAATAGCCTGAATTCCAATACTGCTTACCGAAATGTTGCTGGCTTTTCAGTTCAAAATTCAAGCGGGTTCAACTTTTCAGGTAACAATGCCTCAAACAACACCGTTGCCCAGTATTATTTTGCATTTAACAGCAATGTTACCTTTACAGGCACTAATTACGCCCAAAATATGCCTTCAGGCGCAACTGTGCTTAATGCGAGTGGTGGCAGCAACATAACCGCTTTAGTCGGCAGCACCTATAATCTGATCATGACTGATAATAACATGAACTTCTCGTTTGATCAGGCAAGAAACCTGAGCTTTGCAACAAGCACCGCATCAGCACAGTCAATCAGCCAGACGGATTGCTTTGACCTTGCACAGCAATGCCAATTGGTTTCTAACCTTATGCTGATCACCGACCTTGGCGGAGCAAGCCTGCAGCAGCTGCTTGTTCAATATACGCCTGCATCACTTGCAACAGGCATGCAGGAAAGCAACATTGATCTATCAAGGTTTGTTTCTGGCAGTGGCTGGACTCAATTAACCTCAGGAACAAGGGATGAATCAGCCAACACTGTCCGGTACGGTTCATTCTCAACCTTTGGCACCTTTGGTGCAGTCGGCTTTGTTGGCCTTGCAAGTTCCAGCACTTCAACATCCTCAAGCTCTTCATCAAGCACCAGCTCTGGAGGTGATGTAGCAGCTCCAGCAGCAAACACCACTATTTCAGAACCTGCTCCTGATAGTGCTGAAGAGCCTGAACCCGAACCAAGCACCGATGCTCCTGCTGCAGGCACAGAAGTCCTAGATACTACTGGATCAGGCACTCCTGATATTTCAGAAATGCCTTCTGTAAGAGATGATGAACCTAATGCAACCAATGCTCCTGCCGAAAGTCCTCAGACTCCTGAACCTCCGAAAATCAATACTCCTAACCTCTTGCCTATACTGGCTTTAGTTGCTGCAGTGATAGCGGTTGGTGCGATAATCTATTACTTCGTGCTATCTCGCAAAGGTTAGTTGTTAAGCGCCAACCTTTCGTAGCATACCAAAGTATTAGATGGCGCAGAATCGGTTGCGGGTTATACCAGTCGCCTTTTCCCAAGATAATTTTCACCCTTCGAGTCACCCACTAAGGCTCATTTATTAAATTCTTTA
Organism: Microcaldota archaeon; assembly: GCA_964495395.1. Classification (GTDB taxonomy): domain Archaea; phylum Micrarchaeota; class Micrarchaeia; order Anstonellales; family Bilamarchaeaceae; genus DATDYG01. The sequence goes on along the minus strand of CAZBWC010000007.1, from coordinate 280 downwards.
TCTTATCGTTTTAGCTATGCAGGAGCGCATAATCCTACACATTGATTTTGACTATTTTTATGCCCAGGTCGAGGAAGTGCAGCGGCCTGAAGCAAAAGGCAAGCCTATAGTCGTATGTATGTTTTCTGGGCGCACTGAAGATAGCGGTGCTGTTGCCACTTCTAATTACGTTGCACGTAAATACGGCGTAAAAGCAGGCATGCCAATTTTCCAGGCAAAGCGTAGGCTTGAAGGCACTGATGCACTGTTCATACATACCAACCCGGGGGTGTCCGCGGCA
>CAZBWC010000006.1:13048-19137 GCA_964495395.1 Microcaldota archaeon | reverse complement strand
GGCTTTCCTTTTCCGTACAATATCTGAAAATGTCGAGAGAGGAGGCTGACATAGCGGTTTAGTGCCTGATCCGGCAAATGGAGATGAATTAACAGGATTAACTGCTGAAATCGAAACAGCTTTTCTGCTTATTGCCTCAGATTCTCGTTTGCCTTTGGAACCCCTGGAATTTCCAGAAGGTGATTTTCTGAGACCTGTAGAGGCAGTGCTTTTGGATATTTTCACAACAGGAGGAACAAAACGGGCAGGCACTTTCTTATTTTGCAGATGCAGTGATTGGACAGCAGATTTTGGCACGGGCTTTCGTTTAGCTGCTACATTGGACTTGCTTCTTAGAAGCATATCAGTTGCAGCTTTTGATTTCCTATTTAATGCACGAGCATCTGCTTCTTCACGTCTTTTTGCCTTGCCAGATTTATGTGACTTATCAGCACTAGCTTCAGCACGCTTTCTGGAACGAGCCTGTAATTCTGCAGCATGGCTACGCCTATGAACAGGCTTGGTTGAAGGCTTTCCGGAAACGGCATTATGCCTGCCAACATGCATCCCCACTCCAGGAATTGAAGGTGGATGTTTATGCGATTTTCTTGGCTGAACTTTTGGGTTTATAGGATTGGACAATGTAGAAGATTTCTGATTCTTTGTATTTGCAGTGGCATGCTGCAAAGAACGAACTTGGGTATGTGAACGTAATTGAGCCTGCACAGAACTTGAATGAATCATAGGGAGTTTTCCCGATTTTAAAACTTTGAATAATAGTATTGCTTTCAGCTGAGACGCTATAGGCTGTTTGGTAAGTTCTTCTTCATCAGGAAAACCGTACATTCTTCCCCAAAGTCGCCTTTCAACTGGGTTCATTAGAAGGCGCATGATCATTGATTCAGCTTGTCGATAAATTGAGTCAACAGACACATGTGATGGCTGAATAGGCGATGATGAGATTGGGAATTGCTTTGGAACTATAATTGCACTGGAACGGTCACCATGATAGACAACATCATAATCAGAACTGCCCTGCAGCGCCTTTTCAATGGCTTCCTGCATTTGAGCTGACCCGATATAGCCAGGCTGCGATAAATCAGAAACAGCAAAAGGACAAGCAGCAGCGCCAACGCCATTTCCAGAATCAAAAGCAGCTTGCGCAGATGGGAGTGATTGGGGCCTGACTGACTCTAATGTGGGTTGCTGAGAGGCCAGTTGTTGAAGAGCGATCTCCTGAAGAGTAATTTGCTGCAGGCGAAATTCAGCATTTGGCGGAACAAACTGAGTGCTGTCTTCGGAAGTAGCATAACCTGATAGAAACTCCACATGGCCGTTACTAATGTCAACCGACGCAGGAAAAACAAGGTTGGGATTTGGAGATCCGAACCCACCATGTTTCTCTTCCAGGTCTTTGCGAAAATCAGCATCCGGGCGGCCAGTCATTTCCGACAGGTTTCGCGGATCGAACAGGCTTTCTGAATTTCTTACTGACAAATTATTTTTGCCATCAATGATTTTGTCCTGCTGAAGATTGGCAAATTGGGTTATGTTGCCTTCAGAATCAACTAACACAGATACCTTGCTGCCATCGAAGAAAATGTGCAGTCCCTTAGCTTGGCCGCTTGAAGCATCCATGCACCTGTCGCGCACCGATTGGGCATGACCGCCGAATGATGAAAAATCAGCCTTTTCCAGTTTTGATTTTTCGCCACACGCCAATACCCCGTCTTTAGTTACAATACCTACAGTTTCAGAAGCATTTAATTCAGGATTAAAAACCTCCACTATGCCGCCGCCATGCTCTCTCGCAGCCTGTGCCAGGGCATCCCTTACAGAGGTACCCTCTGGAACGTATGTGGAAATGCTGCCTATCGCTTCCAGATCAAAGGTGGCTTTTACAAGTTTAGGCAGGCGGGTAAAGATATTTCTTAGGCCGACGCGATTGAGACAATACGCTGTCCGGTTAACACTTACAAAATTAGCCATAGGCTAGTGAAAATGTAATTAAAATTTAAATAGGTTTTCAACAACCTCGAAGGAATAAAAGCTTTTGGCTATATTTACGACCACTGAAACAACAGAGAAATGATATTTATGGAGAAACTGGCAGAACAGGTCGAGCAGCTCAAACACAACGAGGTTGCCAAAGTTGTGGCAGAGCGCATGCAGCAGTTTCAGCAATGCTTTGAAAGCGAAGAAACAGTTTTCTCAGAGCTTTGCTTCTGCATTGTCACTGCAAACAACAGGGCAGTAGCAGGCCTTAGAGTACAGGAGGCAATAGATGCAGGTTTTAGCAACTGGACACAGCAAGCATTGTCTGAGCTTTTGCTTAAGTCAAATTCAAGGTTCCATATAAACAAAGGCAAATACCTTATGGAAGCAATAAAACACAAAAATGTCAAGGCGGTGCTCCAGCAGATGCAAAATGAATTCGAGATGCGCGAATGGCTCGTAAAAAACGTCAAAGGCATAGGCTACAAAGAGGCAAGCCATTTCCTGAGAAATATAGGTTTCAAGAAGCTTGCAATACTCGACAGGCACATAATGAGAGTTATGCAAAAACATGGGCTTATAGACGACGTACCAAAACCAATAACTAGAACGAAATATCTCGAAATGGAAAAAAAGCTCTCATCACTTGCTAAAGCAACATGCATAACGCAAGCTGAACTTGACCTCTATTTATGGTTCATGCAAACCGGAAAAGTATTGAAATAGGCTATTGGACAGGCAATTCATTAGCGCTTGGCAATATCGGAACAAGAGCAGCTTCGCGTGGGCTATACCCTAATCCGACAAAGCGCTCTTGGCCATGCTCGTACTTATGGCAGCGGCTCACAGGCCCAATTCTCGCACTCTCAGGAAGATACCAGAGGAAACGGGCATCCGGATTCGACTCGTCTGATCTTTCGCCAACAGGAATGCCGTGCACAGGATCCGGCAAATACCAACCGCCAGGCTCAGGCAAAGGTAAGAGATGAACCTGACTTGCATCAGGTATGCCGATAAGCCTGGTGCCAGAAAGCAGGCCCGAGCGGGCAACACTAGTTATGCCAAGGGTATAATGAGGGTGTTCTACAACCAAAAGGCCGCGCTCGCCACGAAATTGCTCAGGAACAGGAAAAACATATGTAAACAGACCTTTGGGCACTGTGTAAACAACCTTATCCCCAAACGACATGCCAGACTCTGTATGAGCAGTTAGGGTACCTGACCATGCCCAGTGGCCTGAAAGGCCAAGCTCAGCCCATGCACCAGTTTGGACCGAAGCTTCATCAAGCACGGAATTAGGAGCTAGAACCCGACCAGATACCTGAGCATGCATAATGCCTTCTTCAAAAGGAATTTTACTGGTACGAAATGGAAAAGACAGATTAGGCCCCGTGGATTTCTTGAGGGGCGCACTAGCAAATGTTGGTCCTGCGGCCATAAATAACAAAAGAAATGCGGACGTTTAATAAGCTACTAGCCAAAGGTTCGACAAATGCAGAAATAAAAAAGAGAAAAAAGAAAAAAAGGGAAGAAACTCCCGATTCTGGAAGAGGTTAAAGTGATTAACCTATTACTTCAAGGTCGGAAGTGTATGTTGGCAATGCAGAGGATTCCTCCTGTTGGAAGAACGGGCCTCCTGCAATTGAAGCGCCCTTAACGCCGGTAACGATGGCAACTATTTCAAGCTTGCCCTCGTAGTTCTGCATTATTCTGGCACCCCATTTGACATTGGCTTCTGCGTCCATCTTCTCAGTGATAAGTTCACCTGCCTTGATAGCATCACCGAGTGTCAGGTCGCTGCCACCAGATATGTGGATGAGTGCGCCCTTTGCGCCTTCGAAATCAACATCAAGCAACCTGTTCTTTACAACACCTTCGCTTGCAGCACGAACCTTGTCAGAACCCTTGCCCTCGCCAACTGCGATGAAACCGACTCCGCCGCCTTCCATGATGGAACGCACATCTGCAAAGTCGATGTTAATCAATGATGGCTGGGTAATTGTCCATACAAGACCGCTGATTGCCCTTGAAAGAATTTCATCTGCAACGGAAAATGCTTCAGTCATTGGCAGATTCGGCACAAGCGAAACCAGCCTGTTGTTATCGAGTATAATAACCGAATCACAGTTTTTCTTGAGGTGCTCTATTGCCTTGTCAGCTTTTTTCCTTCTTGCCCGTTCAAGAGCAAACGGATAGGTGACCATGCTTACTACAATTGCGCCTTGCTCTTTTGCAATCTGTGCAACAACTGGAGCAGCACCACCACCGGTACCACCACCCATGCCTGCGCATACGAAGACCAGATGAGCGCCATCGAGCTCTCTTTCAATCATGGGCCTGTCGATCTCAGCACTTTTGGTACCAACTTCGGGGTAACCACCAGCACCAAGGCCTTTTGTAACGCTCTTACCTATGAGCAGCTTTTTGGCACGTTCATGTACAATGTCTAGATGTTGCTTATCAGTGTTTATAGCAACCAGATGCGTACCTTTTACACCTGATTTTATCAATCGGTTAATAGTGTTGTTTCCAGCACCACCGACACCAACGGTAACAATCTTGATTTGTTCCGAACCCATCATTTCCTCAGGCTCCTCCTGTGGAGTACCCTGTCCGACTACTGATTTAACCAAGTCATCCATTTTTTATCACCTAATCGCCTTTTTTCCCTACGAGTATGCTAACTCTGTTACTTATTTGGGGGGATGAATGAAAAATCCATGCTGTACTTAAATAGCTTGTGTTTTTCTTCGGAGCAATTAGTTCGTAAAATATTTCAAATGGCGACAAAATACAAAAATTCATTCGGAAACTATATAAATGTATTTAGTAAATGTATTGCAGCGACCGAAGTAAAATCCGAGGCGACCCCCATGGTTAAAGTCATAACAATAATGGACGATGTTTATGGCGAACTGTACAGGCTGAAAAAAGCCAAAGGAATGAGCTTCAGCGAGATAATGCGCTTTCTGGTTGAACAGCACCAAAAACAAAACAGTGATATACTTAACCTCGCAGGCAGCCTGGAGAAATTCGACCTCGACCGACGGGCGATGCAAAAAATGAAGGGCGAACACAATGGAAAAAATCTGCTTGGATAACGACGTGGTGCTGGATTTCCTTTGTGGCGACAAAGCCACTGTTGAAAAGCTCAGGTATTACGCCAGCAATGAACAGCTGTGCATAAATGCCATTACAAGCATGGAACTTTCTACGACTATAAAAAAAAGAGAAGTTCTCGAAGAGTTTCTCAGGAACATAAGCATACTGCCGTTTGACAGGGAAGCCACGAAGATTGCCACGAAAATTCTCAATGAAACCATGGAAAAGGGAATAGTGCCGCATTTTTCAACTGTTCTCACGGCATCAGTATGCATAGCAAACAGCGCATTCTTGTTCACAAACAACAGAAGCAGGTTTGAAGGAATAAAAGGGCTGAGATTGGTTTGAATTTAGCAGGGTTGTTTTTGACAGACAGTGATTAGATGATGGAATCGCTGGATTTAAAATGGTTGATAGTGATTATATAATGAAAAAGTAAAAATAAATGAGGTGTATGTGATGTTGGTATTCGAGTATGCGGCGGCTAACTTGAGAAGCCCGGAACATTTTGATAAGATAATATATACAGCTAAAACAGGCAGTGCCCTGGTAGCTGCACCTGCCGAAGAGAGGAAGGCAATGCTGGAACGGGATTTTGGTAAAACCGGATATGGTTATTTGCTTTCAGAGGCAAAAGACTCATTAAAGGATGTAGGAGACAGAGAAAGCGTGAGAACACAGCGGATGATGGAGGTACTTGCCCTTTACCCGGATAAAAATCAAAGCGCAGGGGTTTTGGAAGAGTATCTCGGAAAAACCAGCACACATCTGGCAGAGAGCGTAGTAACAGCAATGCGCAGCACAGGCAGCGAACAATACGTATCTGCATATATGGCAGCAGTACGCCATACAACAACAGAAAGCTATAATGTCAATTACAACGTATTTCATGCAGCAGGGGATGCATTGGTAGAACTGGTAGATGCACATCCGGACAAGGCACAAGAAGTCGTAGAGGGTTTAAGGAAGATAAAGCCAGAGGCCAGATACAAAAGCGATGTGCAAGAGCTCAT
>CAZBWC010000006.1:9991-13038 GCA_964495395.1 Microcaldota archaeon | reverse complement strand
ACCGGGAGCAGTGCCGAAGAAAAAATAGCTTCAGGGCAAACAAATTTTGAGGAGCCTGGCTATAGCCAACCAAGGCGATGGATGTGTCTGAAGTAGTTGCATTACTTTCTTGGTTGGCTAGAATGTAATCCGCATTACTTAGGCAAATTACCGTAAATTTCACTTAGGCAGGCCAGCCAAAATATTCATTAGTGTCTTTTTATAAATATTTGTGATACTAATTATTTTATGAGACGATTAGCTATAGCAAAAGAAAGGCCAGAAAAAAGAGGCATAATAAAAAAGCTAATAGCATACTTACCGTTAGTCGCAGCACTGCTCCCAGGCCATGACATAGCAACACAGAAACAAGCAGAATTAGATGAGTTACAAAGAAACATTGAATGCCCATATATCCGCGAATTGACATATGACCCAGAATTCAGACAGCTTGGAAAAGGCATGCGCAGTGACAGAGTTATAAAATTAGATGGAGACCAAAGAATGGCTGCGACTAAGATGGACTTCAGCACCATGGGAATGCACAGGACTGCAGAGGTTCTTATAGGCGAGGATTTTTTCAGAGCGGAAAATGATATCAAAGATATTGCACTCAGACACGAGTGCCAGCATTCAATGCAACAGCATAAGGGCATAGAAATATTTGGGATTAGGATAGACTACATTAATGTGGGATACATGAATCGGGAATTACTGATGATTGTACTAGAGCTTCATGCTTATTCTATAGACATGATGACTGATTCAAATAGTGACAGGGCATTTGAAGGAGCACAGGAAATGTTCATGAGATATTATGAAGGGTTGTTGGAGATAGAAGATAAAATAGATAACTTAGGAAATTTTGGGGTGGATCCTAAAATAGCAGAAGAGAGCAAAAGAATTCACCAGCGGTTTAAGGAAGCCTTGGCACAACCGTATGCGGCTGCCAAAAGCATGCGAAGTCAGTAGATTTATAAAAGATTGGAAACAAACATTTATTGCAAGCATCAACTTTGAATTATAGCAAACCAAGAAAATCGGATTGGTTTGCTATGTAGCGCACCGAATTATTTATTGGGGGCGCTATAACTATTAAATGAATTACAAATGGCTATTAGGTGAATTATAATGGGAATCAGACCTGGAAGATCAATTCGCGATACAGATAAGGTTGCATGGACTAGATTCTCTAGGAGCAATCCTAGAAGGTCGTTCATAAAGGCAATGCCCCATAAAAACTTAAACGTTTTCAGGATGGGCCAGATGAAAGGTGACTTTGATATGACAGTCCACCTTATGTGTGACGATGCCGTCATCACAAGGGCCAACTCGACAGAAAGCGCAAGGCAAACTGCCAACAAATGGCTTGAAAAAAACCTCTTAGGAAGCTATTACTTCATAGTAAGAGTATTCCCCCACCATGTAATAAGGGAGAACAAGATGATTGCAGGCGCAGGAGCAGACCGTCTTCAGAAAGGAATGAGACAGTCATTCGGAAGGCCGACACACAGGGCAGCCCGCATTGATAAGGACAGGGCAATATTCACCGTGCATAGCTATAAGAAAAACATAGCCAATGTACAGGAAGCCTTCAGGCGCGCAAGGAAAAAGCTCTCAGGAAACTACAGGGTAGAAATTGCTCAGTAGATAAGAGACATGCTAACCCCGCAAGGCCAAATCCAGATTTACCAATTGTCCAGTATTACGGATGGAACAGTTAAATCAGAGCGTATGATTTGCCAGTTTATCAGCTCGCGAACTTCACGCTCATAACCATCAATTCCATTGCATCGTGCAATGGAGGTAAGAGCATCCGCCTCTCTTTTTGTCAGACCCTCTTGAAGAATACGGACTATGTCCTGTCCACCTACCAGATCAGATATTACGGTTCGCAATTTGTGGGAAGGTGATCCGCAAGGTTCCAGATCGCGGTCAATTGTAACGGGATCAGTAGTCTGATCTATAGCTGCCTTATTTTCCAGCAACAGCCAACGGACTATTTTTGACACTGAAAAAGAAAAGCACGAAGTAACGGCAAGTATGCCTTCAACAGTCCTATCCGAGAGGGTTACCCCGGTATTTTCAAAAGACAATGCCAGTGAATCACGTATTTCCTGTTCGCTTAAGAAGACAGGCAAGCTTACAACTGATATGCCCGGCAATGCAGCCTCAAGGGATGCGCTGAATCCAGACCGCGTACAGATAAGAAGAAGAGGCAGTTGATCACAGTGTAACCTGTTGAGAAAGCCTAAAAATTCCTGGGCAGCGTCCCCTGCAGCAGATAGCGAAAACAGGTCATCAAAACAAGCCAGGCCGCGTTCCCTGAATTGCCTCTCGCTCCCGATAAGCTGGCCTATTCTTGCCCTAATATCAAAAACACCGCCAGAAGCTGAATCAAAACCATTGATTTTTTCAGGATGAAACCTAGATGCAATTTCATGAGCGAGCTCTGTTTTTCCAGTAAGAGAAAAACCGTTCAGCCCAACAGCACTGCCTTTACTTAATAACCCCAGTATATGCTCTGCCAAGGCCGCACGTTTCCTGCTTCTCAGGCCACGGCGTGAAAATGTTTCAAGAAGATATTTTCTTTTGAGGACGTCAATAGCTTGCACAAACACCATTTTGTGGCTTAACTGATTTAAAACTTCTGAAGTTTGCCATCCATGAATCTCAGTTTGCCATAGTGGGTAAAAGTGGCGACTATTTATAAATCTATCCTACTAAATACATATAAGGGAAAAGAGGGGAGTAAATGAAGGATAAGATAGGCGTAGATGATGCGCTCATTAGCACGGACGTTGACAGACTGATCAGAGTAATCTCTGCCAGCAAAAAGACTGACATATACAAACTGCAGATAGAAACAGGGATGGACAGAAAAAGCATAGAAAAATGGCTTCATGTTCTTGAGGACGAAGGATATATCAGCATAAGCTATAAGCTCACCAACATGATGGTCCAGTGGACAGGCCCGATACAGGAAACTGCGGCACAGAAGCAATATGTTGAAGAGCCAGCTGCAGAAGAGCCAACAGCACCCGAGATAGCAGAGGAAGTCCAGGAGC
>CAZBWC010000006.1:0-9981 GCA_964495395.1 Microcaldota archaeon | reverse complement strand
GATGATGATAACAACGATGAAGGCAACAATACTGAAGGAAATGATGATTCAGGCATAAAGAATAGCATACTAGAATCACTCGAGGATGAAGAGCCTGAAACGTTAGAAGAGCCCAGAATGGAAGACAAGCAGGGCAACAGTGCGGTAGAAGAAAAAAACGATATAAAAAACGACGTTCAGGATAGTGCCGATAAGCAAGGCAACAGCAGTGAAACAGTAGAAGAGGAGCTTCTTCCTGAGCCGGCTTTCAGAGTTACATCCGAAGTCAGAGGAACCATAGGCTCTTACAGGCAGGAGATAAGCAGGCACAAGGAAGAGATCGCAAAGCTGCTTGAGCAGAAAGAGAGAGTATACCGGCAGGGCTATACAGAACTGGAAAGCAGGATGGAAAACGACCTTGCAGCCCTTACTGAAAGGATACTTGAAAAAGAAACACGTCTTTTGGAGCTGAAGGAGAAAATGCTCGACATGCCTGACAAGGCACAGGAAGCAGAAGAGCTCTACGCCAAGGTAAAGAAGATACATGATGAAGGCAAGGAAAGCCTGAAAAACGCCAGCGACAGGGTAGGGAAGTTCCTTAAGAATCTTGATGAAACCCAAGAAACACTTTCAGAGAGCATGGATAACAGCAGAAAGATTCTCGAAGACAGCATAAAGAAAAGCGAACAGCTTTCGAAGTGGAACGGGCAGCTTGATGCACAGGTCAGCGAAATAAAGGAGCGCATAGCTCAGACCGAATCACAGATGGAAATACTTAACGAAGAGCTAAAGGACCTCCTGATACAGGTCGAGGAAGCGACAGAAATGAAAGGCGACCTTACCGAAGTCAGCCAGCGTTTTGCATCAGCAGTTGACAAGAAAGAGGAGGAACTCGGGGAGCTTGAGCAGGCTCTGGAAGAGGTTAAAAAAGTCGGCCAATGGTGCAAGGAATATTTCAGCGATTACGAACATAAGGTAGATGAGATAGAGCAGTACGCAGAGAAGAGCGAAGATGAGCTGGCAAAGCTGCGAGAGTCTGCCGAAACAGAGTACATGAGGAAGTACCTTAGCGAGCTTGATGAGCTTGTACAGGTTTACGAAGGCGAGCTCAAGGGCCTAATACGCGATGAAAAGGATGTTGATGAAAAGATAGATGAGAAGAGGGAAAAACTTAAGGCACTCATTATGGACAGCCAAAAGACCTTCAGAAGGCTGATAAAGCCAGTAAGCTCACAGGAAGGCTTCTCTGAAACAGCAGCCAGAACCAGGGAAGCTGCTGGCAGGAAGAGAGAAACAATAACTGAAAAGGAAGCAGAGCGCGAACGGCTTGTCGAGGACGTCAGGTCTGCGAAATCAAGAAAGGCAGCGCGCACTGTGAAGCATGATAAGAAGAAAGGAAAGAAAAAATAGATTTAGAGAGGCTATTTGTTAGTCTTTCTTTCTGCTACGTGCATCATCTACTATTGCGAGCCAGGAATCGCCTATTTTCAGCATGTAATTGCCAAAGGTTTTGCTCAGGGTAATGTGCATAGGCCGGAATTTGCGCTTGCTTTCGACTGCGATAACAGTATCGCGGCTTATTTTTATCAGTCCTACGCGGCGCAAACGAGGTAGCACGCGATTGTAGAAAGTCGCTTTTGAAATGCCGTTGGTAACGATGAATTCGGAAATGTGAGTACCGTCGATTTCGTTTTTTTCATAGAGCATTTTCATGAAGCCAAGTGCTATTTCATAATATTTCGGCTGGTATTTCTTGGAGAATACGAAATTAACAAGCTCTTCGATGTTCCATAAATTGCGCGTTAAGGTCTCATCCTTGTCCTGAAACCCGCGGAGCTCGTCACTGTCATAGCGCGGCAGATATAATGACTCGTTTGCAGGAACGCCACGCGAGGCTATTGATTTTTTTACAGGCTGTTCGATTTCAGATTCTTGGTCGGGCATGATACTAAAAAACGGGCAAACAATATAAGGCTAATGCCCCAGGGAAACCAGGAGATAATTTATCCGAATAGGTCACCAAAGGCATTCTCGGCCTGCTCCTGCTCTTTGATTATTTTGTCCATTATACGCTTTTCGTCTTCGGGTTTGAGCTTCAGCACAAGGCCCTTCAGCTTTTCGTCAGCTTTTTTGAGCTTTGCCTCGTCACCTGACAGGTAAAGGAATAACATGGACTTATCCTCGTCAATTGAGCTCCCGTCTTTCAACGTATAGCCAATGCGCGCGATGCTGTCATCTGAATATGGATCGGCTTCGATTATTTTCTTCACGTCTACCTGCTTGGCAAGATCGAATGCATAGAGTCTTTTCATAGTGGCTCACTTCTTTGACATGGTATTATTGACAAAAACAGAATACGCCGTCAATATGACAGGGTAGAGGATAAACAGTGCAATAAGCTGAACCAGGGGCACCAGGGTGGTCAAGGTTATAAAACAGAGAATGCCAAAAAACACCAGTGCAATTACGTGCTTCTTTTTTACAAAGCCAAAGCTTGTGCGTATTGCATCACGTGCATTCATGCCCGTAAGTGCAGAGACGAAAGGAGCTCCGGAGAATAGTAAACCTATTATGAGCAGTTCCAAAACCGCCAGAACCCCGACTGCATATTCGGAATATTGTATTGCCATAGGCATAACATAGATGAAGTAAATGACTGCAAGCGGCAGCAGGAATAGCAGCTCAACTAGCAATTTCGCTAGGGTAATCCAGAAAAACCTGAGGCCGTTATTCAGCGCGTATCTGTAAAAGTCTAGCAACCCTAGGCTTATAGTCTTAGTTGCATTCCAGTAGGAATTGATCAGTGATCCGTAAAGTGCAGAGCAGAAATAAACAAGTGCCAGGACGACAATAAAATAGAAAAGGCCCATTGAAGGCGAAACAGGAGATTGGTTAAGCAGGCTCGAGAGTACAAAACCGATTATAAGGATGCCAAGAAGCGCGAAAAAAATGGTGAGCTGCCAGAAAACATAAAACAAAGACGATTTCATAAAAAGCAGAGGTTTCTTCGTATAAAAGCCAAGTGCCTGCTGAATTGAGCCCAACATAAATAGCTTAATCAAGGGGAAAATATATAAACTTTGTTTTGGGTTTAATTGCATGATAAATGTCCCCAGATGCATGAGTACGCAGCATCCGGACAATGTTTCGGTGCCCTTCTTTTCAGGAAGTGAAATACTAGCAGGAGAAGCCGAGGTAACAGAAGCGTTTTACGTGTTTTCCCAGCTCGGATGCAAGGAACAGATGTGGGACAGCGAAGGAAAGGAAGTTGATAACCAGGTTGTTGAGAAGCTGCTTTCAAGATATACGGATTTCTTTAGTAAGAACAAGCTTGGAAAAGATTTGTTCATAACATATAGGGCACCAAATCCAGGAGTCGAGAGGGAGCAGGGAAAGATACTCCTTGAAACACTCCATAGCATACCACGGGCATTTGATGTTGCCAATGCGATTAATCAGGGCATAGCGCCGATTTTTGAAGTCATATTGCCCATGACCACCAGCAGTATGGAAATAGAAATGGTCAAGAGATACTATGAACGGGTGATAATAGGGCAGAAAAATGCCAAAGTCAGCCCTGGAAAAACAGTCAAGGAATGGGTCGGAGACTTCCAGCCCGAGAGCATAAATGTAATACCGCTATTTGAAAGTGATATTGCATTCAAAAATGCTGCAAGAATGGTAGGCGAATATATTGAGGGCAAACGTCTTGAATACCAGAGGGTTTTCCTTGCGCGCAGCGACCCGGCAATGAACTATGGAAGCGTATCAGCAGTATTATTTGCAAAAGTGGCACTTATGCATCTTCACGAGCTTCAGGAAAGCAGCAGCGTGGAGATATTACCTATACTGGGGGTCGGCAGTGCACCATTCAGAGGCAACTTTACCCCGCATAACGTGATGAATTGCGGGGAAGAATATCCCAGCGTGCAGACCTTTACAGTGCAATCATCTTTCAAGTATGACCACGAGTTCAGAGATGTATATAATGCAATAGAAATGCTCAACAGAAGCAGCAGAAGGTCACCATTGCAGATAAACGAAAAAAAAGCATATGCAATTGCAGAAAAAATAAAGGTAAGATACCAGAGCCAGATATCCAAGCTGCATGGGATAGTCAATACACTTGCAACCCACGTACCCGCAAGAAGGGCGAGAAAGTTGCACGTCGGCCTGTTCGGATATTCACGCTCTGTTGGCGGCATAAAACTACCGCGGGCGATAAAGTTCTGCGCAGCATTTTATTCGCTCGGCCTGCCACCTGAACTGCTCGGCCTTGGAGCACTTAGTTCAAAGGACTGGGACTCGCTTCATGACATGTACGTGAGCATAGATGAAGATTTGAAAGATGCAGCCAGATTCACCAATATGAAAAACATACGCAAAATATCGCCCCAGCTCGCGAAGGATATTGAAGGGGTTCTCGCGCATGTTGAATACGAAGAAAACGAGGAATATGTGAAGGCAACTGACGCAGTGTATGCGGCACTGGAAAAGAAAGACGAGGCAGCTTTAAAAGAAGAGATAAAAAGGGCTGCATGGATGAGGAAGTTCTTGGGATAAGTAGGGAATTAAATGACATAATCATGATTAGCCAGACTAGGTATCAAACCCAGTGTGGTTGGCCTTTAGCCGGAAACGCGGAGGGGTAACCCATCCCCATTTATCCAATGATTTTCAATCATGTCTACCAAATTCCTTCTGCGGATTTCAGGATCGGTTTATCTGACCCCCCTCTAAGAAGTTGCTCGTAGTTGTCGTGGGGGAGTCAGAAGACTAAGTGGATCTACAACTGGAACAGTTGGAAATGCCTTTAGTCAGCCATTCTTCTTGTCTTAAGCTCAGCATCCAGGTTGAATTTTTTCTTGAAAAGCTGCTTCGCCAGTTTAATGCGGTCGCCGTCCTTCCCTATTGCCAGGCCCCTGTCACGGTCATCTACATAAATAGTTATCTTCCCATTCTGGATTTCTGCCTGGGAGAAGCGAATGTTGGAAAAGAAGTTTTTTGCAAGCCCAACTGCATCACCGCTGTTGGCAATGATGAGCACGCGCTTGTTCATGACCTGCTTGAGGCGGGCTATGTTCAACCCTTTCTTGCCTATTGCCTTGCCAAGCTCTTCTGATTCCACTATGAAAATGAGCGTTTCGTTCTGAAGAAGAAAATCAGCCGGGAAAACGCCGGTTATCCGCTCAAAGGCGGAAAAATAATTCAGGTCTTCGCCGGTTAAATCGCGCACATATATCACTTTTTCTTGGATACGAAATCAAGCAAAGTTGATGATCCCACTTCGTGTACTGTTAACACCGAAACAGGAAAGGGCTTACCGCATACTGAGCCGAGCTCTATCGAATTTCCGGTGAAATCAAGTATAGGGACGCCTGATATTGAGCAATACTTCCTGAGCTCTTCCTTGGTGCTTTCCATGGTGTTGCCTGCAAGCACGAATAACAAAGGCTTGGACAATGCACTGTGGGAGACACCTCTGCGGGTGCCGAATTCGACCTTACCGCTTTCGATAGTGAGCCTGATGGCGGTTGAAAGGCCGGATTCCTTTTCCTTCTTGGACGGCCTTCGCCTTATGAGCTTTTTGTCCTTTTTCGAAAATTTGCGTTTAGCCTTGGTTTCAGTTTCAGCCCCGGCTTCTTCCTGATCTTCCTGAATAGGCTCTGCCTGTTCGGTAATTTCTGATTGTTCAGTAGCTTCTGATTCTGCCATTTAATTCACCTTTCATTTCTTGGGCTGCTTGACAGCCAGTTTTATCCTCCCTGTACCTATGGGCACTGTCTGCCCGACAATAATATTCTCCGTAACCCCTATTAAATAGTCGTCTTGTGCAAAAGTGCTCGCATTTACCAGGTGCTTAACTGTTTCCTCGAATGCAGCCCTTCCAAGCACGCCGACCTTTTCGCCGCTAAGCCCGTGCCTGCCTATTGACTTGACAGCACCGCTGTAGCACATAGCATCAGCAACAAGCATGATGTGACGAATGTCAACATAGAGCTTTTGCATGTCCATGACATCCTTGATTTCTTTTACAATAGCATTGCGCGCAGCCTCTATACCGAACACTTTTTCGATTTCCTTGATGTTGTTGGTGTAGATTCTCGAGGCATCAACTGCCGGATGCTCCATGGCATCGACAATGTTCGAGCCGCCGGCACGTATGAAGTATTCGTTATCGCCTTTTATGACAACTGCCCTATAAATACCCTTGATTCCCTTTACCACGCTGTCGCGAATCTTGTTGGTAAGCTTCCTGACCATGCGTGCAGTTACGGCCTTCTCGACCTTGTCGCCTTTGGCATTCTTCTCGCCACCTGATTTGACAGTAGCAAGTATCTTGTTCTCCTTGACCTTGTACGACGGGCAGTGCTTTTCGACCGCGCTTGCCACCATAGCCATAGTGACTTTCAGTGCTGAAGAATCCCTTTCGTTGACAGTAAGGAGGATTTTTCTCCTGACCAGGTCGTCATCAACAGCAGCTACATCAGACACGTAAACGGTTGCGAGTTCGCGCGCAATTTTCTCAGCAGCAGGCTGGCTGCGCTTGTGTTCACCCTTCAGGTAAATGTCTATTACAGGCTTCTTAGGCTCTTTTTTTGCATCAACAATTTCTATGAGTCGCGGCAGGCCTGTAGGAACGTGCTCTGCAACACCTGCATAGTGGAACGTACGCATAGTCATCTGCGTACCAGGCTCGCCTATGCTCTGTGCGGCAACTACGCCAACAGCCTCGTAAGGGGCAATTTGATTTTGTGTTATTTTTTTATCAGCCATAATCATTCACCATAAATATTACCTGGTTTTACCAGCTTCGACCCCCGTCTTCTAGTACAGCCGCTTCATCCAATAGCCGATTCAGGGAAGCGTTCTGAGCTTCCAGTCCCGTGATTTTTTGTTGTGCACCAGCAAGCTGTTCGTTTGCAGACTTCAGCTGGGCACGTGTGCCATCCAGTTGAGCATGGGCATTATCCAGAGCACTCTGCAATTTCCTGAGTTTGTGCTCACGGACAACTTCCCTGGACCTGGCACGGAATGTCATCGAGCTAGGCTGAATGCCGTTGCCGCGTTTTTTGGCATGAATTGCGCCGTTTCCTCTTCCACTTGCCAGTGCCAAAGCCATAATAATCACATTATGCAGTATCAACATCATCCTGCTTGGTAGTATCTGCAACCTCAGTCTTGCTTGCAAGCATCGGGTCTTTTCCATCCCCACCATAGATGAATTGTATAATGCTCTTGTCTGAGTTTCGCACTGTCAAATCCTTGTCAACAACAAGGTCCTGTAATGCGTTTATCAGCCTGCGCTGCATGTAACCGCTTCTTGCAGTACGTATAGCAGTGTTGACCAGTGCTTCACGTCCACCCATAGCATGGTGCATGAACTCGTATGGCTTCAGTCCCCTCACGAAAGAGGAGAACACGAAACCGCCTTCCTTTGCAGTGAGCTCGCCAAGCTTGAAGTATGGCAGGGTCCTTGATTTGTAACCGCGCTTCGGCCTCTTGCTTCGCACTGTTTGCTGCGCAACAACTGCAGCCATCTGGATAGCATTAAGCAGGCTTCCTCTTGCACCGATCTTGGCCATGATTATGCTCGGATTTTCCTTGGTTAAATCCTCTTCGACCATGTTGCCGATTTCGTTACGGGTAGTTGAGGTTATCTCGACAATCATACGCTCGAGGGTTTCCTTCAATGAAAGCCCAGGTGACCTTTCAAGTGTCTTGTTCTTGTATTGCAGTATGAGCGAATCAACTTCCCTGTTCATCCTGTCAAGAACCTTGCTGATTGCCTGATAGGCTTTGTCAGAAACAGTATAGTCCTTGAGTGAAACAGTAAGCCCGTAAGTGCTTATTGACTCCAATGCAATTTTGGTGGCCTTGTCCACGAAATCACGGGTGTATTCAGGGCCATGTGTGGTGAAAACCTGCTCAAGGATTTCGTTTTCAATTGCCTTGCTGTCTATTGCCCCTTTGACAAGCATGCCATCCTTGATGATTATGTCCCCGCCCATCTTGGATTTGATGCGCATGGTGAGGCCCTTTGGAAGTATTTCAGAAAACAGCAATTTGCCCGAATACTTATCACCCTTGTCAGGCTTTGGAAGCTCGTTTATGCCAATCAGGTATAAGAGATTGGAAGCCTGCTCTTTGGTAAACTCCCTGTCATCCTGAGTAAGGAAATAGAGGCCAGAAACGTGGTCTTCCTGAGGCTTGATTATTGCATGCCCGTTTCGGGGTGAAAGAATCTGGTTGTGGACCTGCATGAGGTATCTTGCCTCTGCCTGCGCCTCCTCAGTCTGAATGACGTGGAGGTTCATTTCGTCTCCATCAAAGTCTGCGTTGTATGGTGAAATGGTTGTCGGGTTAAGCCTGAACGTCTTGCCAGGAAGCACGCGAACTTCATGTGCCATCATGGAAATCCTGTGAAGGGAAGGCTGTCTGTTGAATAGTACTATGTCGCCGTCAGTTATCTGGCGCTCCATTCTCCAGCCGATTTTCAATGCCTCTGACTGGTCTTTTTTCAATTCAGGCTCATCAGCCACCTTCAGCCGCCTGCCATCAGGCCTGAGAAGATAGACTGCCTTGGGATATTTTTCTGACAGTATGAATGATTTGCATGTTTCCAGGTTCCACGGAGTGACTGCAATAGGAATGGTAAGCTCATCCGCGATGCTCTGCGGAACACCAACCTCATCCATGCGCAACCTGGGGCCAGGTGAAATGACAGTACGTGCTGAGAAGTTGACTCTCTTTCCTGACAGGTTGTAACGGAATCTTCCTTCCTTGCCCTTAAGCCTTTGTGCAAGAGTCTTAAGCGGCCTGCCGCTCCTGTGCCTTGCTGGCGGAATATTGGCAGTCTCATTATCGAAATAGGTTGTAACGTGGTATTGAAGCAGCTCCCAGAGATCTTCTATGATAAGCTGTGGGGCTCCTGCATTTATGTTTGCCTCAAGCTTCTGGTTGATTCTGATAATGTCGACCAGCTTGTGCGTCAAATCATCTTCACTTCGCTCACCTGTTTCGAGCGTAATTGACGGGCGCACGTTAACAGGCGGCACTGGCAATACGGTTATAATCATCCATTCAGGCCTTGCATAAGCAGTATCGTAGCCAAGCTCGCGCAGATCGCCGTCGCTCACTCCTGCAAGCCAGTCACGCAGCTCAGTTGGAAGCATAATGTCCTTACCCTTGTAGAATGTAGATGGCTTGAGAAGCTTGAGTACAGGCAATGGAGCATCGCAATGGGCGCATTTCTTTGATTTCCTTTCTTTCTTGGCCTTCTTTTCAGAAGCAGTTTCAGGAAGCTCGCTCGGCTCTTCGTCAATTATTGACGGAATTGCAGCCGCTGCCTGCTGCACAGTAGGCTCCTTGTCTTTTTCAGGCGTTATGGCTTCAGCTATGATAACTTCAGCTACATCACCTTTGCGCAAAAGCTTGTGGCAGGACTGGCAGGTCGATTTCAGCACCTGCAGTATCTGCTTGGAGAATTCTACATGTATGACTGGCCTGACCAGCTCGATAAGGCCGAAATGGCCAGGACATTCTTTAACGCGGCCGCCGCAGGTCTTGCACCTGAGGCCAGGGTCAACGACACCAAGGCGCGTATCAACAAGGCCACCGTCTATCGGGTAGCCGTCGTCGTCGTAGGTATCAGGCACTATGATTTTCGCCACGCCCATTTTTCTTATCATTTCAGGTGAAAAAAGCGAGAACTTGACCCGCTCTAAAATTTTAGATACATGCATAACATCATCCTCTGCGTCATCCTCTGTCAGTGAGCATAAGCCTTGGGAATATGTACAAGGACTTTATTTCATCAAGCAGCAGTTTGAATGCGTAACTCATCTCGACCGGGTAAACTGTTTCCGAATCGCAGATTGGGCAGACGTCACGGTTCTTCGTATAGTCATGCGTTGCCACGCTACCACATTCACTGCATATGAGCTGGATGGTCTTGTCGCTTTCCTCGAGCAGCCTTTCCTTGATGAGCATGCTTGCGCC
>CAZBWC010000005.1:17866-19641 GCA_964495395.1 Microcaldota archaeon | reverse complement strand
TCTTGGAGAGGCAGCGACCAAAGGTCGCTGGACGCTCCCCTCTGGTTGGCCTTTAATCGCTTATTCCTTCAAATACCCTGCCCAGGCTGTTGAATATTTCTATAAGGGTTTCCTCATCAGGGGCAAAATAATATTCTCCATTTGTGAGCAAGGCAATATTGGTTAGTTCTACTGAGTCGACGTCGTTTCCGAATCCGATGGTGTAAACGGTTACGTTGTTGTCTCTTGCATATACTGCACCTGTAACCGAGTTGCCATATGTAGATATCCCGTCAGTAAGCAGTATTATGATCTTGGTTGCGCTTGGCCTGGCCCTGGCGGAAATAAGCTCAGTGACCCCTGAGTCAATACCGCATTCTATGCACGTGCCTCCTCCCGGGACGAGCGCATCTATGGAATTTTTCAGTGCCTGCTTATTTGTATCATCCATCTGTGCCAGGACCTTGTTTGTTGTTCCGTCATAACTGAATGATGCCATGCCTGCCTGCACACTGCTTCCTGAGAAATCAAGGAAAGACTTTGAAGCTGTTTTTGCAGCGGCCATCTTGGTTGGGAGCATCATAAGCGAGAACTGCCTGTTATATGCAGTGCATCCGCTTGAACTTGATTTAAGCCAAAGTTTTACCTGGTAAGGCGCGGTATATGCTGAAACATTTATTGTGCTTGATAGCATTGCATAAGAGCCTGTTTTTCTGCTTCCGTATAGTATTGTGTCATTATTGATGGTGGCATTGTAGTATACTGTACATGAATTGCTGCTGGCTTTAACTTCAACCTTCAAATTTGCTGAGCCGTTTCCATCTGCTAGTATATCTAGAGTTTTGACCTGAGCCCAGCTGCTTGATGCTGTGACTATGCTGGCATTGCTGCCACCGCCGTTTATATATTCGGCCATTGACCCTGATCTGTCCAACACAAGCATGACATCTACATCGACTATAAGGAAACTGTCTTCCTGTATGTTTCCTACATTGCCCCAAGAATCAGTGCACTGGTAGTAGACATAATGGTCGCCTACTGCAAGCGAAGAGCCTATATTATGCGAAAAACCTTCACTTACCGAATCCCATGCACCGTCGGTTGCATTCATCACGTCCCAATCACCTGAATCCAGCTTTACATTGCATCCCTGCAGGGTGCTGTTTCCAGTGTACAAGTCAGTTGCAGTGCCGCTTACTGTCACATTGGAGTATGTAGTAGGGTAGGGTGTATGGCTGATGTCTATGACGATTGGCCCTGCCCCGTCTTCCTGTCCTGTGCCTGTTTCACCCACGACAAAAGTATAAGAGGCTGCAGCTCCTGTATTTGACAATGAATCAGTGCATCTTAATCTCACTGTGTGCTGTCCGTTGCCCAGCAGGCCTAGCGAATACGTTATGCTTTCAGTAGTCTGGTCGAAAGTTCCGTCAACAGCAGGCATCTGGTTCCATATGCCTGAATAATCGAGCTCAAGCTCACACGAGCCTATTGCACTGTTTCCTGTACTGGAATCATCGCCTATCGCATTAATGGTTATTGGGGTTGAAATGGTTGCGTTTGCAGGCAGATGGGATATGTTGCTTACTATCGGGCCACTGGCGTCTTCCCCCCCTGCTGAAGTTACTATTACCGTTACCTTTTCAGAGCATTCACTGTTGTTGCTTGCCGTTATGCTGATTATGCCTGAATATATGCCTGGGGTTTTATCAACAGGTACCTGGAAGTTGACACCCGTATTGCCGGTTGACATTGCACTTATGGTACTCGGAGGCTGGTCCAGAGTTGTCATAGCAGCT
>CAZBWC010000005.1:11276-17856 GCA_964495395.1 Microcaldota archaeon | reverse complement strand
TTCCTGTGACTGCTGCAGTCACGGAAGTCAGGTCAAAATTAGCCATGTTACTTAATATCACGGTATCGCTCCCAACATCACCCTGGACAATGGTCTTTGCTATGGATGTAGGCGTACATGAAAGGTAAGTTTCTCCGATCAGAACCTCGCCGCTTTCGAGTACTGTTAATTTTATTTCCTGCGGTCCTGAAGCATCACCTACCGTACCACGTACGTCTGCCTTGGTTATTGCGAAAACGTCGGTTTCACCGCTTGATAGTGAAACGCGCACATGGACTGTATTCTCTGAAATATTGATGAATTTTACGCCTGCAGGTATATTGACTACAACTATGTCCTTTGTACCTGGCCCCAGGGCGTATAGGTAATCCGCTGAATTTGCTATCTTGTCTACAAATTCATTTGCCTGGGCAATCCGAATGCCGTCATTTGCGTAATTAAATGCAAAATAAAATATTGATGCTACGAAAATTATGCCTATTGAAGCTACAATCAGCAGTTCTAGCGAATCCTGGCCTTTATACATTATTTCTTCTCTTGCGCGTTGTTTAAAAGCCTATTTTTTCAGGGTTTTGCCTACTTTTTCATGCGCCTCCCTAAAAGACATGCCTTTTCTCCCTCGTTCGCCTGCCTGCGACGTTGCGTATGCGTTGCCACTCTGCAGCTGGGACTTTATCTTTTCCTTTTTGAGCCTGAGCCTGGAGATTATCTCGGATAGCATTTCCAGGCACTTCAAAATTTCAGAAACAGAATCCATAACAGGTCTTTTAGTTTCCTGGGTATCTGCATTATGGCCACTCATGGTGCCTTTCATTATGGTAAGCACATTAAGGAGATTCCCATAAATCCTTCCTGTTTTTCCGCGTATGAGCTCTAATGGGTCGGGGTTTTTCTTGTTGGGCATGATAGAGCTCCCAGTGCAATATTCCTCAGGAAGTTCGACAATGCCTACATAGGATAGCCAAATTAGCTCCTCTGCTATCTTTGAGAGCTTCATTGAAAGCATTGATATTTCAAACAGTACTTCGGTTTCGAGTTCGCCTCTCATTGAAATTGTTGCAAATGGATTTTTTTCAACTCCCTCGAATCCGAGCGCTTTTGCAGTCTTTTCAGGGTCAATATTCCAGGTTGTGCCGCCAATTGCACAGGCACCGAGAGGGTTAACGTTCATCCGTGCATGAATCTGTTCCAGCCTTTCCAAGTCCTTGTTGAAAGATTCAACATAACCGTTTGCCCATAGGGAAAGTTTCAGCGGCTGCGCAACCCTGGTATGGGTATACCCTATGAATTCTTCTCCGGAACTGTATTTTCCATAGCTTCCCTGGAGTTTTTTTACTTCTGCTGCTATCGAACTAAGCGCATCCCGCATATATAATCTCATGTCGAGGTTGACCTGGTCGTTTCTGGAGCGTGCAGTATGCATTTTTTTTCCTGCTTCTGTTTTTTTAGTTACCGCCTGCTCAATGTTCATGTGGACGTCTTCAAATTTCTTGTCCAGCCTGAATTTTCCATCTTTCCATTCCTGCATAATGCTGTCAAGTGCCTTTACTATCTCTTCAGCCTCCTTTTTTTTCAGGATTTTCTGTTCTGCAAGCATCTTTACATGGGCTTTGTTACCTTCAATATCATAAGGAATCAGCCTTTCATCAATACCTATGTTCTCTGCGCTCATGAATTCTATAAGTTTTGCAGAAGGGTCTTTTGAAAAGGCCCCTCCCCAAAGCATTTTACCCATTGTTATCCCCGTTATTTTTTCCTTTCTTGTCCAGTATTGCCTTGTGGGCCATTAAGCGTATTGCATTTATTTTTATAAATCCCTCGGCGTCCTGCTGATTGTACCCTCCCTCTATATTCATGCTCGAAAGCTTCTCGTTGTAAAGCGAACTCGGCGATTTCCTGCCCTTGACCGTTACGTTGCCCTTGTAAAGGCTGAGCCAGACTGTACCGGTTATAAGTTCCTGGCTTTTTCGTATCGCAGCCATCAGGAAATCCATTTCCGGGCTGAACCAGAATCCGTAATAGACTAACTCAGAGAATTTTGGCTCCAGCATATCTCTAAGCCGCATGACTTCTCTGTCCATTGCAATCGATTCGATATCTATGTGTGCGGTACGCAATATCGTTCCTGCAGGAGTTTCATAAACGCCTCTTGACTTTATGCCCACGAACCTGTTTTCTACAATATCAATACGCCCGATCCCGTTTTCTTTGCCTAGCTTATTGAGGTAAATGAACAGCTCGAGCGGATCGGTTTTTGTGGTGCCGTCATTTTGATTTATTACCTTTACCGGCAATCCGTCTTTGAAATGTATCTCCACGATGGTCTCAGTGTCAGGGGCGTTCTTTGGCGATTTAGTCCACTCAAACATATCATCTGTTGGCGCTGTGGCAGGGTCCTCCAGTATTCCGGACTCGTAGCTTATGTGCATGAGGTTTTCATCTGTGCTGTATGGCTTTGCAGCAGTTGCCTTTACTGGAATGCCTTTCTCCTGTGCATATGCAATAAGGTCTGCCCTTCCCTTGAATTTATCAAGAAATTCCTTGGTTTTCCAAGGCGCTATGACCTTTATCCGTGGATTTAGTGCATAATATGAAAGCTCAAACCTTACCTGGTCATTGCCCTTTCCGGTTGCTCCGTGAGAAACGTATTCAGCACCTTCCCTAAAGGCGACTTCTATCTGCTTTTTGGCTATTACGGGTCTTGCAAGTGACGTGCCAAGTAAGTAGCGGTTTTCGTATATTGCATTTGCCTGGATGGCAGGGAAAATAAAATCAGTTACGAACTCCTTTTTCAGGTCTTCTACACATGCTTTGGATGCTCCGCATTGAAGTGCTTTTTTCCTTACTGCTTCCAAATCTTCGTTTTGTCCTACATCTGCTATATACGCTATTACCTCGTAGCCCTTCTCAATCAGCCATGTCAGTATGCACGAAGTGTCCAGTCCGCCCGAATATGCCAATACTACTTTACCTTTATTCATCATAAACACCCTGATCCGCTGAAATGGCTTTAGTCCTGATTGTGCGGACATCCATAACTGAGATCGTTCATTACCTGCTACAAAATTTGTATTTAAAACTTTTGTAGCATTTGTTACGCGTGCTGCCTGTTATGTTGCATATGGAACTTATCGCCTTAAAAGATGCAGCAATATTGCCTTCTGCGCATGCAGCCTGTTTTCAGCCTGGTCAAATATTATCGAATCAGAGTGCTCTACAGCTTCCCTGCTTATCTCATAGCCTGTGTGGCAGGGCATATCATGCATTATTTTTGCCTTTGAATGGTATTTTTTCAACACAGCTATATTCAACTGAAATGGCATCAGCGCCTTTTTTCGCCTTTCAAATTCCTTCCTGAATTTACCTATGACTTCGCCTTCATTGTCAAAATATTCTATGTTTAGCCAGGCATCTGTATATGCAAAATCAGCATCGCTCAGGCAATTTAAATCAGAGGTTTCTTCATAAAGGCCAGTTGCCTTTGCTTTGCGCTCCAGTTCATTGTCCTTTGACAGGGGGTCCTTCTCACCTATACAAAGGGTTATGTGCATGCCTAATTTTGTGCAAACTTCTATCAGGCTGTTGCTGACGTTGTTTGCAACGCCCATATATACCAGCCTTTTTCCTCTGAGGCTTTCTACCTTTCCACCGCTTTTTTCAATCATTGT
This sequence comes from Microcaldota archaeon, assembly GCA_964495395.1. Classification (GTDB taxonomy): domain Archaea; phylum Micrarchaeota; class Micrarchaeia; order Anstonellales; family Bilamarchaeaceae; genus DATDYG01. The sequence continues at coordinate 14,188 of CAZBWC010000005.1, read as the reverse complement.
AAGTGCATCTGCCATTGCTTGGCAGGGGTGATATCTTTCACATAAAGCATTGATTATCGGAATCCGGGCAACCCTTTCGGCTTCCCTGATGTTTGCGTGCTTCAGTGCGCGGTACATCAGAACATCGCCAAATCTCATCGCTGCCCTTATTTCATCTATGAATTCAGCCATTGTAAATTGCGTTGTTCTCCAGTCAAGGAAAATAGCATGCCCACCTAGCTGGGTCATCCCTGCCTCAAAGCTCAGGCGTGTGCGCGTTGAAGTTTTCTGGAAAAGCATAATGAGCGTCTTATTCTTCAGGGCATCTGCATATTCAGCAGGGTTCTTTTTTACCTCTATTGCCCTGTTTAGTATTTCCCTTATCTCATCTGCATCGTATTCGCCCAAAGTCAGAAAATGCCTTACCATGCATGCACCAATTGCCTCATCATCTATCCCAAATACCCTGGTTATGTTTATATTTTTATTGTTCCATATGCAACACATGCGTGAAAACATAAGCGAGCTGGTCTGGCTTTATGTCAAGACCAGGCCGTTTTTGAAAGAAATAATACGCGAGCAGGTAGTAAACTATTCTGCACTGGCGCGCAAAATATCTCTGGAAGCTTTCGGCACAAAGAAATACGAGAATGCTGTAAAGATGGCATTGATCCGCCTCTCCCGCAGGCTTGCACAGAAGGAAGAGGGCCTTCAGGAACGCATACTGGAAGTCCTTAAATCCAGCTCCATAAGCATCCGCAGCAAAGTTGCAGTTGTAATATCAGCACGGCCTCTTTCTGAAATTGACTATCTTTCATCGGTAGAAAGCAAGGGTTTCTTTACTTATATCATGAAAGCGGAATGCGTGAATTCACTTAAAAAAACAAAAAACATTCTTACTACGACTCTTAACCTGAATCTAATAACTCTCCATAGCCCTCCTGCTATTGCAGAAACCCCTGGCGTCATTTCCCATGTTCTGGATGCGCTTACTGGTGAGGGAATTAACGTCGTGGAATTTGTTTCATGTTATACTGATACGCTTTTAGTTGTCCGGGAATCGGATACCTCCAGGGCATATGAGCTACTTTCCATATTGACAAAATAAGGTGTTATTATGCATTGCATCGCAAGAACCCAAAGTATTGAAGAGGCTGAGCGCATTGCTGAAAATTTCAGGATGCAGGGATTCGAAGTTAAGCTCGTTGCCCAGTCAAGAGGCCACTTGAAGCTTTACGAAGTATGGGTAAGCAAAGGCGATGGCCTGGTGCTAAAATAGCCGTTGTTTGTGTTCCCGGGCATGCAAAAGAAGGTCTGCAACTGTTTTTAATGCCAGAAAGAGCAGTAAGATGGATTTTGGGAGCCCGTTCATATAGGTGAACGCAAATACTGCGGCAATTATTGTGGCATGCATAGGGATTATCCTTGCATATGGCTGCCACATGAATTTTAGCACATTGTCAAACTTTTTGAAATCAGATGGCTCCTGCATATAATTTTTATAGAATGAATATGCGTGGTTTGCAAAAAAGAGTGCGGCAACAAGTGCCAAATCCAGAATTCTCTCAACAATGCTTGCCGGCTCAAAAGCTGCAATCACAATCAAAAAAATACCATAGCCTAAATGAAATATCCCGTAATGCATAATGAAAAATCCTGAAATAGGGAGTTTCCACACTAACTGGTTCATTTTTCCCATAGGCTTATTTTCTTTGTAAAAAATTATTTTCAGCACCGTAAAAAATCCTATTATCATACTCTGTACCCAATAGCCTGCTATAATAGCCCAGATATCCCAGTTTAGCAGCAATGCTATCGCAGCTATAGCTATATTCGTGAGTAAAAGTGCCTTTGCTGAGTTGTCCAGCCTAATAATCATAAGTGGTATCGGGGCTGAGTATTTATAAATTTGTTTTACCTGTCAGAATTATGAAATACCAATAAAAGTTTAGTTCTTACCGACATTGTTTTTACTAAAAAGTTTCAAAAACGTAATCTTTTAAATATCAAACGTGATCAGATAACTGGTGATTTGTTATGACTACGAATACTGTAATTGTTTATTCTACTGAATGGTGTCCATGGTGTACTCGTGTCAAGGATTTCCTTAAGAAACTGAATGTCAAGTACGAAGACCGTGATGTCGAAAAGAATGCCGAATATGCTGAAGAAATGCAAAACAAGAGCCAGCAGACGAGCATTCCTGTGACTGATATCAACGGCAAAATAATAATCGGCTATAACGAGCGTGCGATAAAAGAGGCTCTTGGCGTATAAGCCTGCTTTAGGGAATCAGATGATCATATACGATACAATCATCATAGGCACCGGTGTTGCCGGTTTTTCTGCTGCCATGTATGCCGGCCGCCTTAAGCTAAAGACCTTGGTAATCGGCACAGTACGCGGTGGCACAATCATCCTGACTAACGATATCCAGAACTGGCCAGGCATTAAAAAGACAGATGGAATTACGCTTGCAAGGCAGATAGAAGAGCATGCATTGGAATACGAAGGTGTTGAGGCTATTGATGCGCAAGTAACCCAAGTAGTGTCCTGTGCCCCGCCAGGAAGCAAAATAAAATCTGCTTATTATGTGCATGCTGATAATGGCCACAAATACCAGGCAAAAAGCATTATTCTTGCCACTGGAACGGAATGGAAAAAGCTAGGGGTTCCGGGTGAAAAAGAATTTTCCAATAACGGGGTTCACTATTGCGCCTTGTGTGACGGCTATGCATTCAAAGATAAGATTGTTGCTGTGGCTGGTGGTGCTGACAGCGCTGCCAAAGAAGCGATATTGTTGACTCAATGGGCTAAAAAAGTATATCTGGTATACAGGGGAGAATCAATACGCCCTGAACCTGTCAACATGGAACGTGTTGAGGAAAAAATGAAGGAAGGAGTGTTGCTCGCGCCGGTGGAAGAAAAGCATT
>CAZBWC010000005.1:3083-11266 GCA_964495395.1 Microcaldota archaeon | reverse complement strand
AAGAAGCCGATAAAGCTGACAATCAAAGAAGGCAATATCGTTTCCATAGAAGGCACAAAGCGCGTTACTCATCTTGTTTTTGACAAACCTTATAACGGTTCCAAGGAATTTGCAGTCGATGGCCTGTTTGTTGAAATAGGACATCTGCCGAATTCAAGCCTTGCGCAGTCCCTGGGGGTTGCTCTTGATTCAAAGGGCAACATAATGATAAACCGATCTTCTGAAACCAATATTCCCGGCATTTTTGCAGCCGGAGATGTGACTGACACTAAGTTTAAGCAGGCAATAACTGGGTCTGCTGAGGCGGTTCTTGCTGCATATAGCGTGTACGAATACCTGAGGCGTGAAAAAATCTATCCATGCAGCGATGATTCTTATGTTGTAGAGCATGCACCTTCCTCTGATGCGTAGCCTTTTAAATTTTCTATTCCAGTATGCTTTGATGAAACCCTACACTTTTCTGGTGTTTTTGGCATTTTTTGCGTTTACTTCATTTTCTGCCAACATCAACATAGGCAGCCTGGATTATAATACTGTTTCAATATGCGACCTGGAGATCTCTGTTGCTCTGGCTGCACAGCTGCCTCATCAGACTGAAGGCCTTACTGATTATTACTTGCTTGTTAGCATGACCAACGGTCGCCCTGAGTCCTTTGATATCCCTGCGTTAAGCTTGGTAACGTTGTTACTTCCAGGAATTGAACCTATCGAGTTCAGCCTGTATAAAGTCGATCAGCAAACTTCGTCCTCAATAGATTTCTCTCCAGCATCTTCCGCTCTTCTCCCGCCATACAGCTCGAGCAGTTATCTTCTAAAAATCGTAACTTCTGTTACTGCTACGGAAATTTCCCATTCCCTAGAATCCGGAATTTCTAGTTTGCAGAGTCTGTATGGTAATGTTGATATCGATAACCTTATCGGAAAGATCATAGACAATACCTCTCCACAGCCGCTTACCTATGTATTAGGCCATCTAGGATACAGATACGAATATAGTGGCGTATTATGTGATACATTTTTTGCCCAGCTCTTAGACCCCTCATCCTCTACCTCTTCTAATGGTGGAACTGACACTACTAGGGACCCTACCGTTTCCAACACTACAACTGTCACGGACCCTTCTGAATCAGAATCCTGCGATATTGAAGTGGCTCAAGAGGCTTCCGTAGGGGATACTGTGCCTGTAAGCGTTATTTGCAACGGATCATCGGCTCCAAATAAAGCCATAAAAGTTATCATGCCCTATGGGAATAGTCTGGAATTAGAAAGTGATGACGCTGGAAAAACCTCTTTCTTGGCCCAGGATGAAGGAAAATACGAGCTTTATCTGGCTGAATATGGGTCACTCAACAGCAAAAAACTAACTGTTTCCAAATTGTTGTTTCTGGAAAGGGAATTAAGGGATAACCCCGTACTCGTACTTCTCGGGGGCACTGCAGTTACCGGATTTTCCGTGCTGCTGCTTTTTTCTGCTGCTTTGGCCCTAGTCTACCTCTATATGAGAACCCGCAAGGACAAATAGCTTAAATAACTCAATTCAAAACGGCTAATGTCGAATTCGGCTTAGCTCTGTTTTTAAACCTTTTTTCACTAGTTATCCTCATGAATAAGCACCACTCCACTGACCATAATGGGCATTCGCTCTTTAGTGCCAAGACCAAGGCATTCATCTACAATCTCAAGGCAAATGCAATACAGCGCATGCTGGACTTTGATTATCTATGCAAGCGTGAGCCTAGCATTGCTGCGGTCATACATCCAGGTGGCGAGGGTTCGCATAAAGCATTCTATGGTTCAAGCGAAATAATAATTCCAGTATATGGAAAAATCTCAGAAGCTGCTAATAGCCATCCAGACGCTGACGTTATGGTTAATTTCGCGTCTTTCAGGTCAGCATACGATTCAACACGGGAAGCTCTTGAAACGGATACCGTACGCACCGTTGCAGTTATCGCAGAGGGTATGCCGGAGCGCCAGGCACGCGAGCTTATTTCGCTTGCAGAAAAAAAGGGTAAATGGATAATCGGCCCGGCTACTGTGGGTGGCATTGCGGCAGGCGCATTTCGCATAGGCAATACTGCAGGCACTATCGATAACATTATAGCCTGCAAGCTTTACAGGCCTGGGAGTGTTGGCTTTGTTTCGAAATCAGGTGGGCTGACAAATGAAATGTGCAACGTTCTCTCGCGCACAACTGATGGTGTTTATGAGGCAATCGCAATAGGCGGTGACAAATATCCTGGTTCCAGAATGGTTAGTCACATGCTGCGATTTGAAGCAAACCCTGACATCAAAATGATTGTCGGTCTTGGGGAGCTTGGCGGCAGGGAAGAATACGATGTTATTGAAGCGAAAAAGGCAGGCAAGCTTCGCAAGCCTGTAGTCATGTGGGTTACAGGTACCTGTGCAAAAATGTTTTCAAGCGGTGTCCAGTTCGGGCATGCGGGTGCAAAATCCGGCCGGGAGCTGGAAAGTGCTGATGCAAAAAACAAGGCATTGCGCGATGCAGGCATAACAGTGCCAAATTCATTCGAGGACTTTGATAAATCCATTCAAGATACCTTCACTTCGCTAAAGCTTCCTGCTAAAGCCGATTCAGGATACCAGAAAGTTCCTATGGACTATAAAGATGCAGTAAAACAGGGCCTTGTAAGAAGGCCTACAAACTTTGTTTCAAGCATCTCAGATGACCGTGGCGAAGAGCCTGCCTACGCAGGCATTCCGATGAGCGAACTTGTTGAAAAAGGCTATTCTCTGGGTGACGTGATGTCGCTTTTATGGTTCAAGAAACGTTTGCCTGAACATGCTGCAAAATTCATAGAGACCTGCATTATAATTGCTGCAGACCATGGCCCTGCTGTTAGTGGTGCCCACAATGCCATTGTTACTGCGCGAGCAGGCAAGGATTTGGTGTCTTCACTGTGTAGTGGTTTGCTTACAATCGGGCCCCGTTTTGGCGGTGCAATCGATGATGCTGCGCGTTATTTCAAGCAGGCATGCGACTCAGGCCAAAAGCCCGATGAATTCGTAGATTCGATGAAAAAACAAGGCAAGCTTATACCTGGAATCGGCCATAGGGTTAAATCAGCTAAAAATCCCGACAAGCGTGTTGAGTTGCTCAAGGCATTTGCACGCAAGAATTTCAAGCATACCTCCTATTTGGATTACGCCCTTGCAGTCGAACAAGTCACGCTCAAAAAAGCAGACAACCTGATACTAAACGTTGACGGCTGCATTGCAGTCTGCTTCATGGATATGCTCGCATCATCGAAAGCCTTTTCAGCTGACGAAATCAGCGCCATGGTGGAGCTCGGTTACCTTAATGGTATTTTCGTGCTTGCGCGAAGCATAGGTATGATGGGCCATTACTTTGACCAGAAACGGCTTAACCAGCCCCTTTACAGGCATCCGACTGACGATGTGCTTTATCTTAAAGATGCTTAACTGCCAGGATAAGATGATCAAAGAGGCACTTCTATCTCAGGTACTATGACTCTTTCCGCCACTTTTTTTCTGTATCTGGGATTTAAACTCATGCAGACGTCTGGATAGGTCGCAATAATTTCAAGCAACATTTTGCCTATCGCTATTTTTGCCCCAACATCCTGACTGGCCTCTCCAATGGCTTCTACCTCTGCTAATCTCCTGTCTGCCAGGGCAAATGAAGGTTCCAGATGCATCCATTTGCCGTTTAAATAAGCTTCAACCCACCAGTGCATGGCATTAACATCGTGTGTTCCGTCATCAAAAAAATCCTCATGCCCTACTATTCTTGCGGGTATGCCGTTTTTCCTAAGTGCCGCAGCCAGTACTGATGAGCGCATATGGCAATCGCCCTTTCCAATTTGCAATGCAGTCAATGATCCGTCCCTATGCATGACCTCTATGGCCCCAAATGCATTTATGTTATGGACAATTCTTTGGCGCACTTGCCATGTTAAGGCCATTACACCCACTTGCAAATCATCAGTTTCAACTAACCATGAATTGTCAAGCCTTGTCTGCGGGATCAAAAGGCCAAAAGTGCAACTAAGATCACCGCTATTCCCGCACAGGGATAAAATTGTATTGGCACCTAATTTTGCCTGTTTCCTGATTTTAGCTATCTCTCCAGCACTCCCTGTTATTACCTGTTGCCTCGGAATGCCGCCATCGATAAGCTTAGCTGCAAATACATTGGCAGGATTAAACGTTCTTCGATCAACAGGGAACCAAACTCTGTCGGTTTTCGGCAGGTATTTCGTTGCTATGGCAGATGCGGTTGTTTCTCCATTGCGCCTGGCTTTGACTCGACGTACCATACTTTACATTAGCATAATTACCTTTAAAAAACCATTTGAACACACAAATAGATTCTTTAACTGGGAGGTTAAAATCAATCTATGGAATCCATGGAAAACATCCTGATAAAAAACTTTGAAAATGAAACACTTGCAGGCATATTCCATAAGGCAAACTCAAACAGGCTGGTAATACTCTGCCATGGTATGATGTGCACCAAGGACAAATTTTTCTTCCCGTACCTTTCAGAAGCACTCGCTGCAGCAGGCTTCAACGTTTTCAGGTTTGACTTTGCCGGAAATGGCGAAAGCGAAGGCAAGTTCGAGGATTCGACAATAAGCAAGGAAATAGAGGACATTGCCTCAGTAGTTGAATTTTTCAAGTCGAAATACGCAATTGCATGTGTTGCAGGGCATTCAAAAGGCGGAGTAGATGCATTACTGTATCAGGCAAAATATAACTCTGCATCAGTAGTAATATCTATGGGTTCTGTTGCTGACCAGCAACACGAAACTACAAAAAAATATTCTGCAGACCAGATAAAGGAAATTGACGAACGGGGATTTTTGATTCTGAAACCACGTTATCGCAGTTTCACCATATCAAAGAAATATTTCTACGATCGGCTTTCCTATGGCAATATATCTAACAGGATAAAATCAATCAAAACCAGGGCACTTATAATCCACGGTGAGGGTGATACTGAAGATCCGCCAGAAAGTGCAAAAATAATTTCAAATGCAATAACCGGCTCAACACTTAAGATATTGCCTGGTGCCGACCATTTTTTCACAAATAAAGAAAAGGAACTGGCTGAAGCAATAGTTGGCTGGCTGAGGCAGAGAGGTTAACCTGATTCGGATTGGTCCGTGGCAAATCAGGCGTACGTTCTTACGCATCGGCTTTCCTCGCTAAACTCTTTTAATTTGATCTAATTAATATTTTATTATGTCAGTTCAGGTTCAAGCCCAGAAACTAGACCTAAACGTTTTAGGCGCAATATTCTCTGAACGAAATGTGCTTATAGTTGCTAGAGATGCAGCCAGCATAGCTTTCCGCTATCCGCGGGACCCTTTTCTTACTAAATCAGTTCCAGAAAAAGAAGCAGAAAGAAATGCAATAAGGCGACAGATGGCAGAGGTTTTGGCACTTGATTTTCAAAGAGTCAAACATATTGTTACAGAGTATGAAAAAACAAATCCCCTGGATGCTGAAAGACTTGAGAATAACATTGCAATTGCAGTTAGGGCTGTTAAATCACAAATCAATTACCTAAACAAAACTCATGAAGATGCAACGAGCTACGCTAATCTATGGCTACATTATAGGGGGGCTTCGGCTATTGAAAGGGTTTCAATCGCTGGTCAGGGAATACCTTTGCTTGTAGGATGCGCACCAATACCACCTTCAGAAATCCATGATTCTGAAATAGGATTTAGGAAAACTGAACTTGTTGAATTTGAACAGAAATTATTTGACTCAGAAGACTACAGGTTTCTTAAGATCGAATTTGAGGATGGCATATACCCTGTCGAGATTGGCGCAGCGTGGTTGGTAAATGGTCCTGCTTCAGCATTCCAGATTGCAGGTCATACCGTTTCAAATTTAATTTATGATTACACTTCCAACTTAGTATACTATAAACCTGAAGGCTATGACCATTTTATTGCCACAGATGAGCCTTTTGAATACGCGTTTAATAAGGATGGTTTTGCTTATTCAGGTGTCTTAAACATGGACAAATTACATGGTTATGTTGTTGATATGACCATTCACCTTTCAGAAGCTAAATCTAATACAGATGAATTCCATCCGGTTATTGATGAAACTCCTGTAATAGGTTCGAGTATGTTAACCTTACCGGGAGATTCTCTGTTAATTAATAAAAATGGTTTACTATTACCAATAGAGGTCCCTTACATCTACCTTATCTACGGGCCTGAATCGGGTTTTAAAGCAGGCAACAATGTTTTTTCGCACTTCTTTATGGCTTTTGATGTGCTTGAAAGAAAAGATATTCTGATCTATCCAGATCCAGCTGGAGGATACTTTACTATGGTTGATGAGGTTGAACTTAACCAGGAAACCTTTGATCACGATCCAGGCATAACCATGTTCCATCCAGAAGATTTATTAAATGCGAATGTGGTCAACAGTTTTTGGGATCATGAAAATTTTGTCAGGAATATATCTTCAAGATCCGGGTCACTAGGATTATCCGAATCCACAATTGACACTATTCGTGATAACGTGCCTTCAGCTATTAGATTTAGCTTTGTTGCCGAACCAACTGTTATCGGAGATGTTATCTATCTGCCTGTAAATTCCAGGTATGAGACCAACCAGGATATAGAACGCGCCGTAGTCCGTGCGATATTAAGCTATGCTGGAGGCTATGATCAAAACAATACACTTCCAGGTGCCTATGATTCGCTTGTTGAATATTTGCACCAGACACTTGTTAGTCCGCTAGTGAGCAATTTTCCCAGAGACAATACTATTTTTCAGCTTTCTTTAGTCGTTGGACATGACACACTAATGAGAGCCATATTTGATCCAAACTTTGATTTTGTTGATGCAGTCAACAACCTAAGCAGCGATAACTGGCAGGCACTCCCCAACATATTTTACCGTACTGCATATTTTACTTCTGATAGAGCAGAGATAGCAGACCTGACCATTCCTGATTTCCCTATCAGGTTATTTTTTGCTGCACGGGATGCAGGTCTAAGTACCGAGAATCTCTTGATATGGCTAAGAAATGCTGATCAGATAGACCTGTCGGAATATAGCGCCTTACAATATGATGCAGGATTCAGGTTATATGACATTTTCAGGAATGAAGCGTATGACTATGCCCCTGGGACTTCAATTCATGATGTTCGACTTGTGGAAGAGCTATTTCAGAAAGAATTAGCTCTTATTCCTTTACTTGATTCAAATGACCCAAAACAAGCCTTTGCCGGAGGCCTGATTCTTGATAATTTATCAAAAACATACATTGATAGGATTATGGCATCCGACGTTGTATCTGTTGAGCAAAGATCTTCTGTTATTACGGCAGCAGCCCACATTATTGAGGCTTATAAGAGCTATTTTCAGGTTCCATCCGACCTGCCATTCACTTATGGTGAGCAGACTGCTGATACTGCACGCATAGGCGAGGGCGGCGCTACCCTAACACTAGAAGTTCATGGTGCTAACTTGAGCAACAGTGTGCAGGTTTCTCCTGACAAAACACTTAATACAAGAATTATTTTCGGCTCTGATGCCGAAGCCAAGATGATCACCATCACTGTTGAAAATTACATGTGCACTGTGGATGGATTTGAGGCTTATTCATCAATTTCTAATCCCTAATACCTGTTCTAAATTCCGCTCTGATGAAAAACCTGTTGCCGTTTCTATTAATTTGCCTTCGCTCATGTACACTCTGCCCACATATTTCTGACCATTCCAAATGTCGCCCATAAGTTGCAGATGACTCTTATCCCCGCTTGCCAATCCGTATGCCCTTAATGCTTTTTCTACTCCGCCATCTACAGCCAAAGCTACCCCGTAATCTACAATATATGTCTTTCCCTTGTCAAATGCGAATACTATGTTATGCGCTAGACTGCCTGTAGCTACATCCATTACAACTGCCTTAATCCCTGCCCTTCTCAAAAATTCCGCAGTAGTCTCATGTATCCCACTACAATCTTCTGCAAATACTTTCTTACCTATCTTTAAAGCAAGCATTAATCTTTTATAATGCTCATCTGGTCCAGCTGCACCGAATTCATTTTGATCTCTGTTTGCCCAGTGCGCATAAGTTTTTTCTTCTAAAAACACGGCTAAATAGGCAGCGGTATTTATCTTATCCAGTGCGCTTGAATCTTTGAACTTTTCTGCCAGTGCAT
>CAZBWC010000005.1:0-3073 GCA_964495395.1 Microcaldota archaeon | reverse complement strand
AATTCTTTTGCTTCATCCTCACGCGCTTGCAACCTCGAAACGTCTCCGTTCACATCGTCGCTTGCTATCACAACATGTTCAGTACCATCCCGTATTTTTTCATAATCTGCGCTTATGCTAACAGGGCTTTCGGATAAAGGTGATTCTACGTAAAGAGTCGTGACATTTCTGAAACTTCCAGAACCTGCATTATAGCTGATACTTATGGCTCCAATATGCTCTGCACTATAGTCGGGATAATTAAAACCAGACCTGCCGCTCAGCTCCAAAGTTAAACCGCCCCATATTGGAATGGCAATTGCTGCTGAAAGCTCTGGCCTTACTCTATCTAGCTTTCCCCCCAGTGCTAATTCCACAGGCCCTACTTTTTGTGATACTCTTGCATTCAGAGATAATGGCTTAAATGGGCCGGTTAATGTGTCATCAAGTAAGCTGGTTCTCTGAAGGGCAACTTTGGCACCTAAAACTGCTCGAGTGTGTTCCAGTTCTAAGGCCACCCCACTTATTATCTCGCCATAGCCTCCATGTACTTTTTCAAGTGAATAATCTATGCCTGCATTTAATACGCTGGCAATGCTCAGGGCCTTTTTTGGCCCCAATCTGAGTTTATACCCGATTCCTGCATTTACTAAAGTCAATGCCTGGCTATCCCTCCCTAACGGACAGCTCGTCCACAGGATCTAATGCAGGCCATCTCACGGCTGTTCTAACTAAAACAAGCAAGCATCGGCCGCTGGCTGGTCATAATATGAGAAATAACTTCCCCCTACTCTTAATTTCAGGTCACCATAAGCAAACTGAATGGATGCATTTGTACCTGCTTCATTGACAAAAAAATCCTGCCTAAGCACAAATGGGCCAGACGGTTCTGCTTTTACTGGAACCATTTGTTGCAATTGGCTTTCTTCTTCCTTGGGTTTGGTAGATACAGGTGGCATTAATTAGAATAAATGGCGCCTAATTTAAAAGTCGTTGCCTATTCCACGACTCTAATTGGGAGCGAGGAGCGCGCTTTCCTAAAAGTCACGAACCGCTAATGCGCACTTCTTGCCATTCTCTCAGTCTCATCCCGCTTCTTGATTGCGTATGAGTTCTGGTTGTCTTTCTTGGCAGTGAATATGATTTCGTTTGCAAGAGACCTTGCCATTGGCTTTGGCTTGTTGAAGCTGCCTATTATTGTGGCCAGCACTATGTTTCTCAGTGCCATGTCCAGGCGTCTTGTAGCTGAAACGTCAACTGCAATCTGGTAGCTTACACCACCATATGAAACACGTGTTACGTCTTCCCTTGGTGCGGAATTTTCAATAGCTTTAACGAGCGTCTGGATTGGATTTTCCTTGGCTTCTTTTTCCACCATATCAAGTGCCTGTTCAACTATTCTCAATGCCTTTAACTTCTTTCCCTGAAGCTTTCCGTGTGTTCGTATGACTTTTCCTGAAGTTTTTTCTCCAGTTCCACCGCGCATGAGCTTGTTTGCGAGCCTCTCGACAATGTTAATTCTGGTTTTGCCCAGAGGTTTTCTTGTAAGCCTGCCTGCTGAATAAGGTATGTGCACTGCCTTGAGTGAAATGACCTGCTGCAGGCTCTTGTCAGTTACTGCAACACCCTGAACGTCGAATTTTCCGAATATTTTATCCATTAACATTACCTCTTAGGCTTTTCCTTCCTGCCCTTTCTGAGCATCTGGAGGTCTGCTTCGTTTACTGCAACGACCTTATACCTGACACCAGGTATTGATCCCATTTGCCCTCTTTGAGAACCCCCGAGACCGGCTAACGTAACTTCATCGTGCTCATCTATAAATGTTATAGACTTGTCTCTGGGTGCAAATGCTGTCACTACCTTTCCATTCTTGACAATCTGGCATTTGACACATTTGATAAGCCCCGAATGCGGCTGTTTTTGTTCCAGAATAACTTTTTCGAGAACAATTGCCCTTGCCTGTGGTGCTGCCTCAAGCGGGTCGAATCTTTCTTTGAGCCTTAGTATTTTTCTTTTGAATCTTTTGCTGTGCCATCTCTGGGCCTTTCTCTTTCTCTGGATGTTGCGCCCTGCAAATTCGCCATTCATTCCCTTACTCTTCTTTACCAAAGTATCAACCTCATTAACTGAAAAGCATGTCTGGTTCTATCAGCTAAAAAGCATTATTACTTCATCAGCAACCATTTTAAATACTTATCCCATGTGCTAGTTCCCCTATGCAATCAATTCGTGTCAATACTATCAAGGTTTCTGCTGCCGAGCTCCAGGAAATGCTGGCACGCAGATATTCTGTGGAACAGGTTCCCTGGTATGACAACGCATTGCTTGTCGACGGAAAAGAGTTGGCACACACTATTGAATATCAGACAGGGCTTTTTTATATCCAGGGTCTTTCCAGCATGCTGCCCGTAATTGCAATGCAGCCTAAAGAAGGAGAGTGCATACTTGACCTTGCAGCAGCACCTGGAAGCAAGGCGACTCAAATAGCCGCTGCAATGAATAACCATGGCATTTTGTTTGCAAACGATAATAGCTTCATGCGCTTAAAAGCACTAGGTAGCCACATTGATCGTTTGGGCATAATTAATTGCGCAATTACAAATTACGACGGAATTCGTTTTCCATCTTTTAGGAATTTCGACAGGGTGCTTCTGGATGCGCCATGCTCAGGCCTTGGCTCAACGCATGCACACGCTGACTTTTCAGCCAACAGACTTACGCAAATGAGCCGCCTCCAAAAAAAGCTTCTTGTGCATGCATTTGACCTTTTAAAACCTGGAGGCATGTTAGTTTATTCCACCTGCACTACCCGCAAAGAGGAGAATGAAGAAGTGATTTCACATTTGCTTGAAAAGCGCGATGCTGCAACGGCTTGCAAACCTGAATTGCCTGTAAAATTCGATTACGAACTTGGTGCTAGAATTTCCATTGATGAAGCATTTTTCGTTGCTTCCATAACCAAGGCAATTGCTGATGAAACTGCTTCAATCGCTTCTGAGTCAGTTAATGGAGATGGTGCCGATGTTTGAAGGTTATCTTATGGCTTATTTTGGAATAAGCCTCCCAGATGGTGTTACTCTTATTGAAGGTA
>CAZBWC010000004.1:8361-20276 GCA_964495395.1 Microcaldota archaeon | reverse complement strand
AAAAGACACTCTGGATTATATTAAGGCGTGTTTTGATGCCACTAACAGCCAACAATAAACTTTCTGCCCATAAAATCAGAGCAGCTCTCCCCTTGCCTGCTCTATCTGTATTCGTGCAACGTCCTGTTTTCTCCTGAATTCAGGCAACACCGAATTAGAAAAGCGCAAAGGCAGCAACGCGTCGAAAATGCCTTCCATAAGCTCGAAATAGGCTTCAGCATCCTTCTTTTTGTTCTTTCTCAGCGATTCGTACATTTCCCTTTTAAGCTCACCAACTGCGTCGAGAAGGCCATTAAGATAGGGCACTGCATCGATTTTAAGTTCCTGAAACGCAGGCACTTCTTTCTTTTCAACTGCGCGTATCACTACCAGAGCCTCCGCATATTCCTGAAGCACGTGGTTTAAATGGCCTGGAAAGTCATCCTGCTTTGAGCGCAACTGGTCTAGTTCCTTCTCCGCTGATGCAAGATATTTCTTGGCTGCGGGAATGTCCTTTGCATGCACTGCCTTGATGGCATTTGAGCAGGAGCGCACTATCTCGCGGTTCTGCTTTATGACTTCGTCAGTATCGTTTTCCTTAGACATTAATATTTTTTCTATAGCACTTATGCCTAAATCCATCTTTTCCATTTTTTCACCTTTAGGTAATTGGTTTTAAATGTTTTTAAACACCTAACCAGCATGCACATCGTATTGTCATTGGGCGGAAGTTTGATAAACACAGAAAATGGCATAGACCACCAGTATATAGAGCAAATAAAAAGAATTATCGAAAAAAGCGAAGCTTCTTTTGGTATTGTTGTAGGCGGAGGAACGGCAGCACGCAAATATGCAACAGAAGCACGCAACAAAGGCGCCAATGAATTCGAAGCAGACGAAGCTGCGATAAAGGCAACCAAGGAAAACGCTTCTGAGCTCATCAAAGCATTTGGCAGGAATGCATGCCCACAGGTATGCGAAAGCTTTGATGATGCAAGGAAGCAGGCAAAGAAATACAAGGTAGTAGTCATGGGTGGAACAATACCAGGGATAACTACCGATGCAGATGCAGTATTGTTGGCAGAGGCGTTGCATGCTGAAAAGGTGATAAATGTCAGCAATGTTGATGCTATTTACGATAAAGACCCTCGCAAAAACAAAGATGCAAAGAGATACGATACCCTTACCCACGAGCAACTAACCGCACTGGCTGTGCAGTCAGACAACAGAATGGCAGGAACTAATTTTGTTTTCGACATACTCGCGTGCAAGCTTGCAGCGCGCTCCAAGATAGAAGTGCATTTTATTTCAGGCAAGGAACTAAGCATGCTCAAGACGGCGCTGGAAGGAAAAAAGCATAACGGAACGGTTGTTGGATAAGCAATTACAACTAATTATTGCAGCTCTCCAAAGCGCCCTGAGCAGGTTGCTGAAAGCTCGTCAGCCAAAGGCTTCAGCGCATTCAGGAAATCAGTAAGCCTCCGCTGCTGGACCCTGAGATTTTGCAGCAGTGCTGAAGCAGACGATGCAGCAAAAATCAATAATGCAGGAACGGCGATAAACTGCAAGCCCGTGGAGGAACCGTTATCAGATAATGCAGGGTCAACTCGGCTCTTCGTTAGGGCAGCATTGTTTTTTAAGTTCCCCAGCCAATGGCTCCAAAGAATCTAGGAATTCACGGAGCCTTTTTGCCTGAACGCGCATTTGGCCAAATATATCATGTACGAGAGAGATTCCTGCCACCAGCAGGCCAGTAACCGCAAGAATGGAAACTAAGCCAATTATATCGGTTGCAAGCGAACTGCGCTGCCACGTTTCTGAAAAGTATGCCCGATATACTGAATATCCAGCAATGTATGATGCGACAAATCCCGTAAGTCCAAATTGTGCGACAGGAAACTTTGGCTTTTTAAGCACTCGGTTTTCAGTTTCACGCAAGCGAGCAACCTGCGCGTTCTGAGGCAAACGTTCCAACGCATCGCGAACCGAAGGCCTGAGATAAAATTCTCGGATATATGGACTGCCTGTTTCATCAAGCAGGGTGCTGAATCGCCTGAGCTCAGTGCGCACTGCCTTCAGCTCCTTTCGAACAGCAACAACTTGTTTAAGTCCCATAATAGTCAACCGAAATATAGCGATAAGAAATCTATTATAATCAGAAATGTTTTTAAATAGTGGTAAAAAGTGACAACTGAGTATGCATGATAACCCATTTTCCAAAGAGTAACCAGGTTAAGTAGCTATCTCTTAAGATACTTGGCAACTTCCTTGTTTTCAAGAGAAACTGAAACAGGATTGCCAACCGAAATATACGAAATCTCGACGTTTTCCGGCTGAAGCTTCTGGTCCTGCGTTTTTTTCAGTGCCGAAACGCAAAGGTGGATGGCCTCATCAACCGTCATTGTTTCCCGGTAATGCTTATCAAGCAGCTCATCAACTTCCTTCTTGCCGCTGCCTATTGAATCAGCCTTGTAAGCAGTCATTGCGCCGCTCGGCTCTGCCTCGTAAAGTGATGGCATACCATCGCTTACGCCGCCAATAAGAAGCGAAACACCAAAGGGCCTTATTCCGCCATATTGGGTGTAAATCTGCATAAGATCGCAAACACTGCGGGCTATCGTCTCAACGCTTGCAGGCTCGCTATAAGTGAGCTTGTGCCTCTGTGCGTCCATGCGGGCTATTTCCACGAGCCTGCGCGCATCAGCAATAAGGCCGCTCGCTGTTATTGAAACGTGGCTGTCAACATTGAAAATCTTCTTGAGCGAATCAGGAACAACTAAGCGGGAATGGATGCTCTTGAATGCCACCAGGCAAACACCATCTTTTGCAGCAACTCCGATTGCAGTTGCACCTCGTTTCACTGCCTCTTTGGCATATTCTACCTGGAACAGTCGGCCATCAGGGCTGAAAACAGTAATTGCGCGGTCATATGCTTGCGGGGATACACCATACATATTATACTTCACCTCAAACTGAAGAAAATCAAGTTAAATAGGAAGAAAACATTTATATTCGCATGTTTTAGTTACGAATGTTTGGTATTAATCAGTAGATAGGAGGCACCTATGATAAGTATAGCGCCCAACATTTGAATAGGGGATAGCGTTTCTCCAAGAGTAAAAAATGCTAAAATAGGAGTAAGCAAAGCACCCAAAAGCAAAAAGGTTGCACCATAGGAAGCATTTGTGAGGTTGATAGATTCATAGAATAAACGGATTCTCAAAGCAAGGATAAATCCGGCTCCAGCCAATAAAAGCAATTCGTAGAAACTGAGCGTAAAATCAATTTTAAAAAACATTGCAAGAACTACAAGGGATAAAAATCCAAATAAAATTCTTCCAAAAGAAACAGTATAAGAATTAAGTCTGTTCATGAGACTTTTGGCGTAGGTATTCGTAAACCCAGGAATGGCAAGGGACAGGATCAACAATAGATCACCTTGTTTTGGAATAATTAGTTTTCCATTTGTGGACAAGAGGAATACCCCTAAGATCATCACAAAAATCAGAAGTAATAATTTCTTAGTCGGTCTTTCATTCAGAAGGAAAAATGAGAATAGCACTGTGGATAATATAGAGACACCTTGGAATATGCCGCTATTGGTTGCAGTAGACCCAAGAAGTCCAAAAAGTCTTATGGTCATTGCAAAACCAGATATGAGTACACCTATCAAAGCGAGATCAAAGATATCTTTTCTCTTAAGTGATAAGAATTCTTTTTTAAAATCAGTCTTCTCAAAAAAACCAAAAATAAAAAGAAAGAACAATTGGAAAAATAGTAGGAAAAACGCGTAAGACAGTGGGTCAAAGCCAAAATTAAGATTAAATTTGTCAACAACCTGGCTAAGGCCATAGGACAGTGCAGATAATAAAATTATGACAAGTGTACCAGTTTTCATTACATGTGCCTCAGGCGGGCAATCCTATCTTCAGCAGAAGGGTGTGTAGAGAAAAGGCTTGCTACCTTCGGCAGAGGGTTCGAGAAATACATTGGGGCAGTTGCATCTGTTGCAGCCTGCACCGGCTTGCCATAGCGCGAGATCTTGTCAAGTGCAGATGCAAGGCCGCCGTTGTAGCGTATAAGCTTT
Source organism: Microcaldota archaeon (assembly GCA_964495395.1). Lineage (GTDB taxonomy): Archaea > Micrarchaeota > Micrarchaeia > Anstonellales > Bilamarchaeaceae > DATDYG01. The sequence continues at coordinate 16,210 of CAZBWC010000004.1, read as the reverse complement.
ACCGCGTTTGCATCAGCAAGATATTCGCGCTGCCTTGAGATTGCAAGGCGTATCAGGGTTGCGAATACAGGGGCAAGAATCATGAGAATAAGCCCGATAATCATTATTGCAGCATTGCCACCGCCCCGCCTGCTATTATTGCGCGAGTAAAAGAAACTGCGCCATACAATTCCCGAAATCAGCCCGATTGCACCTACGAACACTATGGCAATCAGCGCAAAGCGCACGTCGAAATTGGCAATGTGCGAAACCTCATGCGCTAGCACGCCCTCAAGCTCTTCCCTGTTTAAGGTATTGAGCAAGCCGCGCGTAACTGCAATGCTCGCATGCTTCGGATCACGGCCGACAGCAAATGCGTTTGGCGCATCATCTTCAATGATATACAGCTTAGGCATAGGTATTGCCGAAGCAGCACTAAGGCCTTCCACAGTCAGATAGACAAATGGCTGGTCAGCCTGCTTTAGCTCCCTGGCACCGCTCATACTTAGTATAGCCTTATCCCCGGCGAAAAATGATATTGCCGCATAGATTGCAAGGACCACCATTCCAATGAAAATCCCGAAAGCACCAAGGTCAAACATGTATGAGAACAATGCCACGATGAGCATGAAGAACAGCGAAAAAGCCAACAACAGCAGTATGGAATTGCGCTTATTGGCATTTATTGCATCGAAGAAACTGACTTTGTTGTAGGACATCTAAAACTCGACCTTAACAGCTTTACGCTCGCCCTCAGCAGCCTCGAAATACGGCTTTTTCGAGAAACCGAACATTCCAGCGATTATGTTTGTGGGGAACATTGCAATGGTGCTATTAAACGAAAGCACCGAATCGTTGTATGCAGTGCGTACGTAGGAAATCTTGTTTTCAGTGCCTGCTAACTCATCTTGCAATGACTTGAAATTCTCATTCGCTTTGAGGTTAGGATAGCTTTCAGCAACTGCGAATACGCTTTTTAGCGCATCAGTAAGCATGTTATTGGCTTTTGCACGGCCTTCTACGCTTCCTGAGATGAGCGATGCGCGCATTTTGGTTATTTCAGTAAGGGTGTCCTTCTCATGCTTCATATAGCCCTTAACTGTATTGACCAGGTTTGGGATAAGGTCATATCTTCGCTTGAGCTGGACATCAATCTGCGCCCACGCGTTTTCAATGCGATTTTTCAAGCTGACAAGATTGTTGAAGCTGAGGACCAGCCATAGCAAAACCAGAACAACTATTACACCCAAGGCCAAAAGCAATGATTCAAAGACCATAATTATCATGCAGATAAATCAGATGAAATTTAAATAGGTTGCCCCAGTTACTGCAGATTGCGGATATCGCCGGCAGAGCCAGAATGCGATATCCTGTTGTAGATGCCTGCAAGAACACCTATAAGCGTATTCGCCACAGGCGTGATAAACATCCACTTAATAGGCGCAAGCGCATCGGTCAGGGTGGACAGTGTAAAGTCAGCAAACGGCTTTGACTTAGGCCATAGCGCCCATGCATTAGGGATGTCAGGAATCTCGAGAATGAACATCACCCGCAGCGCATTTTTCAGCAGAAACGGCAGATTAAAAGCACTCAGGAAATTTGATGGCGCAAGAACCTGAAGATTTGCGGCACGCTCTGAAAGAAGCCCTTGCTGTGATTGTAACAGCTCCGCACGCTCAGGCCCTTCAGGAACAATACTCAGCTGCGCGGATAGAGTGCCAAGTTGCGCATCAATATCAGGAACTGCATGCCTGGCACATATGCGAGCATAGGTAATGTCAGAAAGCCTTGCAAGAAGCTTTGAAGCAGCATAGGCACCTGCGAGTGTTGCAGCCCCTCGAGGAGTAGTGAAAAGATAGTCGAGCAATGAAAGGACAGAACTGCCATCTGATTTTGCTGAAGTAAAGCCAGATTCAACGGCACTGCCCAAAGTTAGCCTGGAGTTTTGGACCATGCCAAGTGCCGAGCGCCCTGCGCAATCAGCCCCCAGAAGCAGTGCGCCTCCGATAGCGCCCAGCCATGCAGTGCGTAAAGCAGTCCGGAAAAGAGGCCTGTCGCCTTCTGAATCTTTAGGACCTACCATGCGCCCTGCAAACATTGCCATCTTATGATGCGCACGCATCCATAAAGGAAATCGGGGCAATTGAGGGTGGGTAGTCGGGGAATTAAAAACATGTGCCATAGCCATAATATCAGCATGCTCTTATTGGGAGCAAGGGTTTAAAAAGTGGTTATTTACGAAGAATAGAGATTAACCTTTCAGTTCCCTGAAGCCCCTCATAACGCACGCCATCTATGACGACAGATGGATACGCACTGATGTTATATTTGTTCATCAATGTCTCAGCTATCGGACTTCCGAGCGTGCCATCAAAAGAGTATATGCGTGTTGGCTGGACTGAGCGTTTTGCAGCAATTAGATTCTCGCCCTGTTCCTTGCAGCCAATACAATCCGTGTTTGAATAGAAATATAATACGAGCGAATAATTACCTCCGCATTCCTTCCTTATTTTTTCAGATAGCAAGTATGAATGCGCCTCAAGGATAAAATAGGATTTTTTCAACTCAACATCAGTGTATCCTTGAGTATCCTCTAAGAAAGTCAATTCACTGCCTATGCGCTCAGTATCTTTGTCAAGCGAGCTAAGCTCATCCCCATATACTGGACAGAAATAAGATGAATTATCAGAAAGCATTAGCAACTGATAGTAGGAAAGGCTTGACGAAACCCTGTCAAGGCTTTTTGATATCTGCTCGCTTTTCACGCCATCGAGCAGGGTACCGACATAGATGCCTATGGCAAATATCAGTACCGTGATTACTAGTGCAGCAAAATAAAGCGGCAGCGAAATTTTTCTTTCCATTTTACCAGCTCAATTTCCTGAAGGTCAGCTCCTTTACAAGAGCGGCTATCCAGTATAAAGTCATAAGGTATGAATGTGCGATAATATATAATAATAACCTTAGGAAACCGACTTTCTCCTTTCTGAAGAAAAGCATGCCACATCCTATCCATACAAGATTCAGAAGTATTATGAAAAGGCCGATTACCTGTGCAGCCCCAACACCGAGGCTCAGGCTGCTGATTCCGAGATTCGGGTAATAGAACAACCCAGACAGGTAAGAGCCCATGACTACGAAAATGATGCCTATTATTGCAGCAATTGCAAGAAGCGTAAGGGGCATTATTATCAGGCCAAAATCACCGTAATGCGGGCTAATAAGGCGCAGATATTTGACAGTGTTGTGCAAACCCCCCCTATGCCACCTTATGCGCTGGTTAAGAAGGTCTGGAAAATTTTTAGGTATCTCTGTAAAAACCTCTGCATCGAGGGAGCTGCGGATTAAGTAATTGTGCTGTTGGATGCGCAAGGCGATTTCCTGGTCTTCGAGAATGCTTTTCTCGTCAAAGCCTCCGAACCGCGAAAAAACCCAGGAGCGGAAGATGCTGAATGGCCCAGGCGTAACTGGAACGGCATCTATGAATGAAAGCACCCTGCGCGAGAAAATAGTGAACAGGTATTCAACGCGCTGTATGCTTTCGAGCATGCCTTCTTTTTCAGAGTAGCGCACTTTAACTGCCGCAGTAACTGCAGCAACATCATCAGAATCAAAAAGCGCAAGCAACTTCCATATCGAGTCTTTTTCAAGGTAAGAATCAGCGTCAAGTGTGGCAATCAATTCGCCTTTTGCATGAGCAATGCCATGGTTAAGTGCAGATGCTTTTCCCGAATTCGGCTTTCTGAGAACTTTTATGCGCCCATCTCCAATAGATGAGGCAAGTTTGAAAGTACCATCTTCTGAGCCGTCATCAACAACGATTATTTCCAGCGCCTCTTGCGGATAATCAGCTTCAAGAACAGAATTGACACACGCAACTATCGTCTGCTGTTCATTATAAGCAGGTATGATAACGGAAATTTTTGGTATCCAGCCCTTGTTCAGCTTCACAGGCTTCTTAAGCTCCTGGAAATTCTTGACAAAAAGAAGGAGGAAAAACACAGTAACGTAAAGGGCAATGAAGGTTACTGAATATTCCACGATTTTGAGAAATGTCAATGCCATTTAATCACGTACAATATTAGACTAAGGAGTTAGCGCTTAAAAATCATCCACTGTCAGGATAGGTGCCAAAGTCAGCCGCGCTATGAAAGCAAGAGCGGGCTGAAAAGAAGCGCGAATACCATGCCAGCCAAAAGAAATGGCAGGAATGGAGGCAGTGCGGTATATATCCAGATGCTTTTCAGCTTCAGGCTTTTAAGCCGCTGCAGCTCGGAAAAGGTGAGGAGGCGCTGAAGCCGATATTTGTCAACTGTTTCCTGGCCCATAAGTTCCAGCACCGCGATGTCACCTTCTTCGGCTTTTGAAAGATGCACCTCTTCAGCCAGCATGTTCGTTATGCTTTCCTTATAGAGCAGGTAAAAGAGGCTGCTGAACAATGCAACCATAAGCACGAACAGATAAATTGGCGATATTGAAATCACAGCAATTGCATTAGTAAGCATATAGAGCACGAGGACGTACGGCACAAGCAATATCAGGTATTTCAAATCAGGTTTTGCCTTTGAAGAAAGCAGTTTCGGCAACAGGGACAGTACAACGTATATTGCGAACAGCGTAGCTGAGAAAACAAAAATGGAAAACACAAACGGATAGTTCAGCTGCATATTCAGGAATGAGGGATGTGCTGGCAGCAGCAGTGCAAGCGATACCAGAACAAGAGCATCGGCACCACCCCATTGCCCCATGCGATACATAGCATAGCCGAAAATGGATATTGGAATCAGAATGGCAAGTGCATATACTACGGTGCACATATCGAAAAACGCTATATTCAACAATGCAGAAATAGCAAAGAACCCATAAACAAGATTGTCAGGTATGTTGCGCCTGTTGAATATGTCGTAATAGGAGGTAATAGTAAGACCGATGAATGCTAAGGCCACACGCAACCATTCGTAGGGCATCGAAATAGAGCCAAACAATGCATTTTCCAGGCAAAGGCTGATGGAATCAAAAGACATGAATAGATAAAACAGGCGAGTAATTAAAAATATCTGCCAATAGAGTAGTACAAATATTTACGAACATTTCTTAGGTGCTAAGCTGCTTCTCTCCATACAGACCTGCATCCGCAGTCGTCTGTAATTCCCAGGCTGCGGAAGTCGAGACTGGGCTTCTCTAATGTCAGGCCATTTCTACCTTTAGCTAGCAGAGGTTCAGTCTATCGTTTAGGCTGGAACCCTCTCATGAGCAAGCTGTTTGAAACCACGCTTACTGAACTGAATGCCATTGCAGCACCTGCAATAACAGGGCTAAGCAAAAATCCGGTAAACGGATAAAGGACGCCCATAGCAACAGGCAGGCCGATGGCATTATAGGCAAATGCCCAGAAAAGATTTTGCTTTATTTTTTTCATGGTGTAACGGCTGAGGTTAATTGCAGCAACCAGATCGCGCAGGTCGCTTTTGACCAGAACAACTCCACCGCTTTCAATTGCAACATCTGTACCAGCACCTATTGCAATGCCCACATCAGCCTGTGCCAATGCAGGGGCGTCATTTATGCCGTCACCTACAAAGGCTATTTTTACGCCACCCTGCTGAAGCTTTTTGACCTCGTTTGCTTTGTCTTCTGGAAGCACTTCTGCCAGAACTTCGCCGATTCCAGCCTGCTTTGCAATTGCAAGCGCAGTGCGCCTGTTGTCACCCGTAACCATGACAGTCTTATAGCCAGCGGCATGTAGCTTGGCTATAGCTTCGCGGGAATGCTCCTTTATAGTGTCAGCTATTGCAATAATGCCTGCAACTGAATTACCTGCAGATATGAGAACAACTGTTTTGCCTTCCTGCTCAAGCACTGCCATTTTTTGTATCACAGCATCATCAACAGCTATTTTTTTCTTTTGCATAAGCTTCACATTGCCAATAAGCACGCTCTTGCCATTGAATTTCACGCTTATGCCATGGCCAGGCACTGCCTCGAATGCAGACGGCACAAGAAGCTTCATCTTTTTCGATTTTGCCTTGTTGACTATTGCCTGTGCAAGGTGATGCTCTGAATTTTTTTCTGCAGATGCGGCAAGCATGAGCAGGTCGTTTTCATTTCCCTTGAATGCAACAACATCAGTAACAACAGCCTCTCCTTTGGTTATTGTGCCTGTTTTGTCAAATGCGATCGTACGAACCTGATGCAAAATTTCAAGGCTCTCCGCGTTTTTTATCAGCACACCTGCTTCAGCCCCTTTGCCAGTGCCAAGCATTACGGCAGTAGGCGTCGCAAGGCCCATTGCACACGGGCATGCGATAACGAGTGTTGAAACGAGTATGGTTACCGCGAACAGGAATGTGCTCCCAGTAATAAGATACCAGTAACCGAATGCAAGAAGTGCAAGCACTATTACGCCTTGCACGAAATAGCCCGCAACAAGGTCAGCAAGCTTCTGGATAGGGGCCTTGCTTCCCTGGGCATCCTCAACCAGCTTGATTATCTGGGCAAGCATAGTGCTACTGCCAACTTTAGTAGCACGAAAGGTGAATGAGCCTGTCTTGTTTATTGTTGCACCGATCACAGCAGCACCTTTAGTCTTGTGCACAGGAATGCTCTCACCCGTAACCATGCTTTCATCAACGCTGCTTGAACCACCAGTAACAATACCGTCAACAGGAATCTTATCCCCAGGCTTTACAATAAGAATATCGCCAACCACGACGTCCTTTATCGGAATCTCGATTTCTTCGCCGTTTCGCAGCACCATGGCAGTCTTTGGCTGCAGCCCGATTAGCCGCTTTATTGCTTCTGAAGTTTTGCCCTTTGCAACTGCCTCCAGATATTTGCCGAGAACGATGAATGTGAGCAATAATGCAGCAGTCTCATAATACATGCTGCCTTCGATGATGCCAAATCCGATTATGACGCTGTATGCATATGCAGTGCCAACTCCAAGCGCAACTAGGCTGTCCATTCCAGGCATTCCGCTGAACAGGCCCTTGAAGCCACGCACAAAAATACCGCGGTTTACGTACATTACAGGTGTTGTAAGCAGGAATTGCAGCAATGCCATGTTATCCATTATGATTTCAGGGTATTCCAATGCAGCAAAAGAGGCAAGCATTTCAGGCAAGGCCAAAATCAGCACAGGTAGAGTGAGCAGGGCAGAATAGGTGAAGTGGCTTTTCAAATCCGCCATTTCTTTATCGCGTGCAAGCTTTTCTTTGTCCTGCCCCTCATCCCCCGAAAGCCCTTTTTGGAGCTGCTCGATTTTATAGCCAACTGCATTTACCGCCTTTTCCATAGCAGCAAAATTCGTTTTTGAAGCATCATAATCCACGATGGCTTTTTCAAGCGCAAAATTCAGGTAAACTGCTGAAACTCCGCCTGTTTTTTTCAGTGCAGACTCTACAATACCACCGCAATGCGGAGAATCCATACCCCGAACATAAAACTCGATGCGCCCTGAACCTGCGTCATGGCTTGAGCCTCCCGAATCTGAAGAAGCAGAAGGCAAAGTTATTTGGGAAAAACTCCAAGCAAAACAGCTTGAATGTGGCAATCTTACTGATGATAACTACGATTCATTAGGTGAGTACTTTATGGGACAATCCATTGGTAATACCCAAAAGCATGCGGCTATGAATCAAATGATGACAAGCATGATGGGCGAAGAAGGCGAGAAACAGATGCATATATCTCTTGGTAAAAGGTCAAGCGGTTGTGATACCAATGCTTCGTTTCCTTCAGGATATGGAATACCTTTGATGTGGTGGATGATGGGAGGAGGTGGTAATCCAATGATGGGTTATGGAGGTTGGGGCGGTTTTGGTTTCGGTTGGATATTTATGATTATCTTTTGGATTCTTCAGAAACGGTA
>CAZBWC010000004.1:217-8351 GCA_964495395.1 Microcaldota archaeon | reverse complement strand
CACCATAACCGATTTTTTCTATGGCAGTTCTGAAATCAGATGGTCCGGTTTTTGCCGAGTCGAATTCAACGACTGCCTTATTTGTCGCAATGTTGACAGAGGCGCTCTGCACCCCTTCAAGCTTTTTGAGCTTGCGCTCGATGTTTGCAGCACATGATGCGCATGTCATTCCTGATACGCCAAATGTGATTTTTTCCATGATTATTCACAACCACTCAGGGTGCGCGGAAGCCTAGGTTTTCAAACCTAGGAGGAGCGCACATTCCATGGGCTTGCACCCTAGAAATGCGCAGCTTCCGCCTGAAGCCCTGCGCTTCCTCTGAAAGCCAACTGCAAGCCCAGGGCTTCAGCCCTGGGTGGTTGACCCTGTCAAATCTTAGATATAAGTTATTGCCCCTTTTGGACCATAAAGCATTACCAAGGCCAGAATTACACTCAGAAAAATGCCCATTGCAGCAAACTGGCTGAATGTGAGCTTAAATTCAGCATCAGGAGCAACTGATTCACGATAGAGCATGTAGCTCAGGCCTCCGAGTATTATGGTACAGATGCCAAATAGGATGTATAGGAATAGTACCAGATTATCTATAAGAAGCATTATCGAGGTCATTGCACCCATTATCCCAGCCATGACTCCTGCCATAGTGCCTTCAAGCGTGCCCATTATGCCACAGCAGCGGCCCACCTGAAAACCAAGCGCAACCCCTGCAACCATGCCAGCTACTGAACCCATGAACATCCCGTTAGTTGCGCCTATAAGCGCGCCAATCAGAAAACCTGAGATCATTCCGGCAGTCATGCCTGCCATCATACCGTGCATGCATGAAAGCACATTACGGTAATGGCGCACATGGCTATAGGAAGCAGTGATAAGCACTGATGAGGCGATTATAAGAAACAACAATGGCGGATAGGACGATATGTTTTCAACTGAGGATAAGAAGAACCGGAATGCCAATGCAGACAACAGAACCAGCAATGCCATTGTACCAATAGAGTAGTTTAATAATTTTGATTCGACAGCAACTTCAGGCGCAGCAGCGATAATGGAACGCAGATATTTGCCAACGCGTGAGAGGTCGCCACGTCCATTTGCACCGTTAGTTGCACTGTTTGATTCAGGGATTTTTTCAGGATATCCTTTATCAGCAAACTGCTGTTTCAGTATAGAAAGCTTTGCTTCATCGCAATTAAGAACAACATAGCCTTTAGCGGCACTGACATCCGTAACTGCGGCACCGTTACGCTCCGCCACTCCACGAATCAGCTTCTCGCATGATTCGCAGGTCATACCACTTAGGTTAATTTTGTATTCAGTCATAACTGCACCTTGTAGCCTTCTTTTTCTATTGCCTTTACTGCCAATCCAACAACTGACTCGCCATCATATTGAATTGCAACTGTGCTTTTTTTGTGGTCAACAGCCACTTTAGAAACACCCTGAATTTCAGAGATTACGTCTGAAAGCAATATCTCGCATGAGCGGCAATGCATTCCTGTTACCTTTAATGTTTTTTCCATGTTCCCACCACACCAACTAAGACGTCACAATGAATTTTCCGGGGCCAAACATGCGCATCGGACAGCTATATTGATAAGTTTTTTCTTCTGTAGGCGTAAATTCTACAACCGATTCCTGCCCGTTTCGGGATGTTGCCCGCACGCCAAGGCCAGATATTACGAGAGTGCTCCCGCACCCGGCATTTATAGCAGTGAAATGAAGCCTAACAGGTACGCCCTTTTTGACGGTTATTTCATCCTTGTCATAGCCAGAGGCAGTTACAGTAAGATAGACGTCCTGAACCTCGGCACTGCCATCTCCTGGGCCAGCTAGAGAAGATGGCTGACCAGCACCCTTAACTGAAACCTCATTAGGAGCGGGTATCTGCAAAAAGCCGAAAACAACATATGCACCTAGAGCTGTTGCCAGCAAAAGGGCGACAAAAAATTTTAGCGTTTTTTTGGATATGCTTATGCCACCATCAGCGGAATTGCTTTGTTCAGAAATTTCATCACTCATAATCTCAACCTCTCAGTATATGCAAGCTTAGGCTTACATTGTTGTTTCATTTAAATGAAACAATATATATTAAATAGTGAAACAATCAAAATTCAATTGGTTTGCATGGATATTACAAAAAGATTTATACTGGCAATGGTAGTCATATCAGTGTTCATATTCCTTATAACTACACTGGTTCTTGTTTATTCACTGGCATCAGAAGGACAGGATATACCAGAAATACTGGAACCTGTAATACAGTACCATGTACATCTGATGGTGCTTATGGGCTTGTTTGGACTGGGTTCAGGCCTGGCTGCTTACGGCACCCTTAATGCAACATTTGAAAAGGAAAAGAAAACGGCTGAAGCAAATATAGAAATAATAATGAAATTCCTTAATGAAGATGAACGGGAGATATTGTTTCTTCTTAATAGCAAGCAGGGCGTAACAACCCAAAGCGAGATTGCACGATTGCCTGGCATGAGCAGGCTGAAAGCGCACAGAATAGTAAAAAAACTTGAAGACCGCAGCATAGTGCATGTTGAGAAACACGGAAAGGTGAACATGATAAGGCTGGCGGATGAGCTGAGGAACAATAAATGGCAGAACACAGGCATGTAGGTTATAAACTCTACCACACCAGGTCTTTTGTATGATGAGGGTATGATAAAAGTTGATATTCATGATTGCAATTAACCAGAAGACGCTTGGAAAATTCCTTATTGCTTTAGCCGTAATGCTGTTTATTGTGATGGCACTGGTAAAGGTAGATGTAGATGCCCAAGGCTCTTATTTGTGTGAAATCGTAGAGGACGATCCGAACCTTAATATGCTTGAGTGCCCTGCACACCAGAGCCCTGTATCGTGGCTGATAATTGTGGCATTTGCATTCGTTTTCCTGATTTTAGCATCCGGGATTTATCTGCTGGTCGTGAAACCAGGCATGCTCAAACCACATGCACCCAGAAACGGCATGGGAGTGCCAAATACAGCGAATAGAAAACTGTGTACCAGCTGCTTAAAGCCAACTCAGGCTCAATGTACCAGAGCGACCTTGTCAAGGAAACCGGATTTTCAAAAGTCAAGCTTACACGCATTCTTGACAAGATGGAAAACAGATATGCGGTAGAGCGCAAAAGGCGCGGCATGGCCAACCTGATAGTACTGAAGTGACTAACAGGAAAATGCATTCTTATTCTGATTAAAATCATGTGAAACTAGTTTCACCAGTATTTAAATAAGCTGTTTCCAGCTCCTGCTCACCATGAATCTGCAACGCAAGCCGTTGCAAATAAGTGGTGATGGAAAAATGGTTAAGAACGATGAGGTGGATGAACGCCCTGCCGATCCAGAAAGGATGGTTTTCAGCGGAACGCTGATTATGCAGGGATTATTGGTAGTGCTTATGCTGGTGACCGCGTTCAACCAGTATCAGATAGCAACGCTCGCAGGGATGGAAATTAACCCGGTTGTACAGATAAGTATAGCCGGTCTGACAGCTGCAGACAGCCAGGGAGCTGCTACAAATGCTGATAGTACACGCCTTTCTGGCGCTAATAGCAATGCAGCCCAAGTTGACATACTGCCACGCGGAGTGCCTACCATTTATGGCGAGGAATTAGGAGTTTCGTATGACGATGTTTCAGCATCCAATGCCGCACTTGCTGACAGCACTATAAGAAAGCTCGGTGCGCTTGATGACCAGCTAACCCTCAGCGGCGATGCCTTGGACAGGTACATCAAGATAGGCTCTGCCATAAGCTGCGAATACTGCTGCGGGGCCGAAGCAATAATATTCAGTAACGGCCAGGCCGCATGCGGATGCGCGCACAGTTATGCAATGAGAGGGGTAGCAAAATATCTTCTGCTTAACCACCCGGATGAGTTCTCTGATATCCAGATACTCGAAGAGCTGGGAAAATGGAAGGTGCTTTTCTTCCCGCAGATACACGAACAAAAGGCCAGGGCATTGCTGGCAAACGACATTGAACTGAATTATGTGAACCTTGCCTCGAACCTTTATCGAGGCATAGAAAACGGAGCTACAAGCAGCGCGGGTTCTGGAAGCGCAATGGTAGGAGGTTGTTAATATGGATAAGGAATTGGTTACAGTTTTGATAGTGGGCTTGCTGCTGGTGATAGGCATCACGCAGGCGTTTCAGCTTAATGGCCTGATACAGAAGATAGGCGCGCTTGGAGCGATAACAGTTTCAGGCTCAGCGCAGGGAGCGTCCGGACAGTTGTCCGGAGGTGCAGCACAGCAGGCTGCCGCATCTTCGGGAAGCTACGGCAATGCACCGGCACAGTCAGGCTCTTCAAGCCAGATGGTCGGAGGGTGCTGAAAACATGGATGCCAGAAGGATTTTTCTTTTGGTTTTTGCAGGTTTTGCAGATAGCGTACAGGCACATTGCCCGCTCTGCGTTGCAGGTGCAGCTGCAGCAGCAGGCGGAGCCAAACTGCTCGGAGTGAACACAGCAGCTGTTGCGCTTTTCCTCGGAGCATTTGCAATGGCATTAGGATTCGTGCTTGCAGATAAAATCAAAAAGACTTATCTGCCATTCCAGAATCAGCTTATAATAATGCTTATATTTGCCACGACAATAGGTCCGTTGCTGCCTATTTTAGGTGGCGATTACGTGCCGTTTTCAATATTCCTTACATGTGAGTATGGCTCGCTGTTTCACACGACATATGTCATTGACCTGTTTCTTTTCGGGAGCATAATAGGCGGTGCGATAATCCTGGTAACGCCTTCAATAAGCAAAAAAATAACGAAGCTCAGAGGTGATGCCACCCTGCCGTTTCAGGGTTTGGCCCTTACGCTGGTTTCGCTGCTGCTCGTAGGCATTGCCATGCAGATGTACATGTGAGAGATATGAATGATGACGAACGGCTATAAGTGATGATATGGAAGATGAAATGAAAATATGGATGGAAAAAATCGAAAAGGCCAAGGGCTGGCAGTCTGACCTTTCCCGCGATGAGGACCTTGCCATAGCAATCATGAACCTGATAAGCCTTGAGGAGCATTTCCATTTTACGGCAATGAAAACAGGTAATCAGAAGTATCTGGAAATGCTTGATTCAGTAAGGCAATTGAGAAAAAGCATGATGGAACAGCTTATCTCTGACCCGCAGGGCGAGGAATGGTGCATCAGCAAGCACCTTCTTGCTGCAAGCATGAGGCTCATGGAAGTAGGCACAAAGGAACTGTCAAAAAGCGGCCCTGAAAAAGCAGAGATGTTTTTCAAGGCTTCGTTTGACCTCTTCTCGCTGTTTTTTGCGATAAACATGAAACTGGTTGAGCCTAAAAAACTTGAGGCAGCGGCAATGTCAGGAATAGCAAGCTCAACAGGAACTGCGAACAAAGCACAGCCAGGCAATGTAAATGCGTACATGCGAAAATTTTCCGACATGGTAAAGAAGGTAGTTGACTGCTGCAAGGAATGGTGAAGCTTCGGTAAGAAAAATGATAGAACGATGAGATGGTGAAAATATGAAATTGAATATTTTGTTTGGGTTGGTATTAATGGCGTCTGTGGTGCTCTTTGGGTGCATTTCAACCGGCTCCTCAGGCGATGGCGAAAAGGTAAATGCAATAGTGTACAAAACCCAGAGCTGCGGATGCTGTGGCGCATACATCAGCTATCTTCAGTCTAAGGGATTTGATGTTGAGACTAAAACGATACAGGACCTGAGCGGGATAAAGGAGCAATACGGCATACCTGCAGACATGCAGAGCTGCCACACGACGGTCATAGGCGATTATTTCGTAGAAGGCCATGTGCCTGTTGAGGCAATAAACAAGCTGCTGCTCGACAAGCCTGCGATAAGCGGAATAGCTATGCCCGGAATGCCTTCCGGCTCTCCTGGAATGCCTGGCTCAAAAACAGCGCCATTTGTGATAAATGCAATTTCCAACGGCATTGCAACATATGAGTTCATGGTGATGCGCTAAAGAGAGCTAAGAGATGACAATATGATTGACCTGCCCGCGTTTATGATAGCTTTTCTTACAGGGGTAGTGTCATTCATATCGCCATGCATAATCCCAATGATAATGGTTTACCTTAGCACCGTGACCGGATTTTCGTTCGAGGAGCTTCTGAAGATGAAATCTGGCAGGAATGACAGCAGAAACAACAAAACACGTGTGCACACGCATATATTGCTCAGGACAGCCGTTTTCGTATTGTCATTCGCAATCGTCTTTACGGCTGTTGGCGGAATAGCTGCAGGCATCAGCTCAATACTGCCTGGATTTTTCAGCGCCATGAGCATGATTGCAGGAGTGCTGTTCATACTCCTCGCATTGTATTATTTCGGCCTGATTAAGCCGATAGTGTTAAGCTTTGGCAGCATGCTGGACAAGGAGCGGATAGATGAATTGACCGCGAGATGGAAGGATGCAGACGGTTCGCTAAGCTATGCTGGCGTATTTGTGGTCGGGCTTCTTTTCGCGCTTATTTGCTCGCATTGCATCTCGCCAACTCTGTTCCCGACAGTGCTCCTGGCAGCATCAACAGGAAGCGCGCTCGACGGCATGACAATTATGCTTGCGTTCTCGCTCGGGCTTGGTTTGGCATTTATGGTTGCAGCATTGTTTTTATCAGAAGTTCTTGAGAAGCTCAGGTGGATTCGGGGACACCGCCGCGAGGTTTATTTCGTGATAGGCACAATTTTCCTGCTGTTCGGGCTGCTGTTCCTTGCAGGAAAATATCTGGATTTTGTGAGCCTTCTCTATAAAATAGTGCCCTGGCAGAGCCAAGGTATGTGAGGTGTTATGAATGGAAAAACTGGTATCGTATGGAGTTTTGCTTATTGGCCTGATGGTGCTTGCTTACGGGCTTTTTGGAATTGTGAATGGAGTTGGCAGCGACAATGGTTATCATCCTGCAAGGCTGCAAAATACCCCTGAGAATTATCAATATTACCAGCAACAGGCAGCTGGTGCAGGAAGTGAATGTGGTGACCTGAATGACGTGGCAAACTTACAGCACCTGAGCCATCACCCTGACAGGTTTCAGGAATGTTATAAGGTAGTTGATCCGGTGGCATTCAAGCAGGCTGTCGGCCGTGACGTGAGCGAGTTTATAAGGTAGGAGTTAAGGTAAAGTTACAAGATAACGGATGAGGTGAAAATATGCTGGAATGGCTTAAGAAATCCTTAAAGGAAAACCACATCGCGCAAATGGCAGTGTGCTGCTTCCTGCCAGTGGTAGTTATTATTGCACTGCAATTGGCCGGATTTACCGGTGTGTGGGTGTATGTTCTTGCGTTTGCGGTCTGCATAGGCTCGCATCTGATAATAGGCTATTTTGCATCAAAGGAGGGAAAGAAAACATGCCATTAAAAACACTGGAGGAATTGAAAGGGCATTTGCAAAAACATAAGGGATGGGTGGAAAATGGATTCTGGCTGGCTGTGTTTGGCATTGCGTATGTTCTGATGCAAAAGGCCATGCATCCTGGATGGACTATATTCGGGATATGATGAAGAGATTCAGAAGAAGATGGGGTTATAGGAAAAAGGTATGAAAAATAAGGAGATGATTGGATGGGATCTGGAATGAGGTTGAATAAAAAACTTGCAATGGTTTTTGCAGGAGTAGATATAATTTGCGGGATTGCTGTTTACACTAATCCGAATTTGGCGCATGCGATATTGAAATACCTGACTCACAGCACCTGGCAGTTTACGATAAACCCTTTCAGCATCGTTGATTTTGCTATCGGCGCACTCTTGTGGGCAGTGATAGGATATCTATTTGGGAGTGTGCTTGAAGGGCCAGCATCAGACAGATGCTGATGCGACAAAGAGAAAGATTAGGTAAATAAAAAAGGTGAAAAAAATGAAGAATGATATGAAGAACGGAATACCTGAATGGTTTGTTTGGACTACTACTATCGGTCTGGCTTCGGTAATAGTCCTGCTGTTGCTGAATTATGCCGCATTAAACAGCTCAGTGAGGGCAAACTACGCCATGATGCAGTCGAACGCAGACATGAACATGATGAACTCCGGCATGATGAGGATGATGGGCAATGCCATGATGAGAAATGGCATGATGACCAGTGAGGAATTCCAGAAGGTTGATAGGGCGTATAATTCAGTAAGCGATATTAACG
>CAZBWC010000004.1:0-207 GCA_964495395.1 Microcaldota archaeon | reverse complement strand
GATGGAAAACGGCGCTGTTGATGACAAAGAGTTTCAGGGAATGATGTCCAATAACGCAGGCGCAACTGGCATGATGAGGTAGTTGCTATGAAATTGATATTTGCAGCTTATATGGTTCTCACAGGCATGCTCACGCTCACGATATTTCTGACGCCTGCTCTGGCAATGCAAAAGAATCAGGCTGCAGATGTCCTGTATGACGATGTA
>CAZBWC010000003.1:16318-22516 GCA_964495395.1 Microcaldota archaeon | reverse complement strand
GGGAGCATCCAGCGACTTTCAGTCGCTGCCTCTCCAAGAGCTTCGCTCTTGAAGATCCCTCTAGTTCCCTTGGGTCTCCTGACTCCCCCCACGACTCGCTAAAGGGCAACCCGATGGGGATGCAGATAATAGAAGCAACAGAAAACATAACCGTTTTATTTGTATGCTTAGCATTACTAGCGTGGGGTAGGATAATGGCAACGCAGAGAGACATTCATCGGCTTGTATCGCTGACTTTTGACGAGAACCCGAACGTCAGAAAGGATGCTGCAAAGCAGCTTGCCAATATAGACGACCCTGCCGCTCTTTTTGCACTCATGGAACTCAATTACGACAAGGACGAGGGAGTAAAAAACTTCGCTCAGGGGGTCATAATAGACAAGAAATCCAAAGACCATGAAGTGATGAGCTTTGCAGACATATTCAGGACAGACAAGAAAACAGAGGGCAGTGGCCAGGTAGAGGCAAGCCCAAGGGACAAGAAAGACAAGATACTCAACCCGATCAAGCAGCTGTTCGAAAAGCAATTAGGCAAGGAAAGGGCAAAAGAGGTCAGAAGGAAGATGATGCCCACTATCGAAAAACTTTATCTGAAGACCAAGGGCAAACAGGAGCCTGATGGTGAAGAAGGAGAAAAAAGGAGCATACAGGAATTCCTGACAAGCTACCTCGACGCAATAGCAAGCATAGAAACGCCTTCGAGCATACATGAAGACGATATGCATGTCGAGGAGATTGAACCAGTTAATGAAACTGATGAAGCGCCACAGGCAATAAGCGAAAGCGAGCTTGCCAAAGACATTGGCCATATAGGCAGGACTAACAATGTCGAGATGATTGATGGCGAAGCAGGAAGCATTAAGGATGATGAAATAGAGGAGGAAAAGAGTGAAGGCCAGGCTTTGCAAGAACTGCCTGATACAATCTTCAAAAAAGCCTATGAAACCATGATGCTTACTGGAGGGGACGACAGGGTGATGCATAGGGAAATGCACAGGATGATAAGGCAGCTTGAAAAGGACGTTAAGCTGGCATTCCACATAGCCAGGAAAAAGTTCAAGGAAACAAGAATTGCACACCTCACAAAACTGCGCGATGACATGAGAAATATCAATACAGACGTTCTTGAAGTAAGAAAAATAGAGAGGATGGAATACCCGAAGAGCAAGAAGAAAAAGGATATGTTCACGCGCCTGGTGGTAAGCGACGAGCAGGGAAGCGAAGCGGTGCTTTACCTTTTCGACGGAAGAGGCTCATGGATACAGAATGGCATGAAGATACAGGTAAAGAGAGGACAGGTCAAGACCTTCGAATTCTCAGGAGAAACTGCATTAACAATAGGAAATGCTGGCAGCGTCTACATAGTAGTGTGATTTTAAGAAGGTTATTATATGAATAGATAAATGGATTATATTACATTTAGGACTCAGCAGGGTGATATTAGATGGAATTAACAAAATATGAAGTAGCCAGAATAATCGGGGCAAGGGCATTGCAGCTTTCGCAGGGCGCACCTCCGATAATCGAAGTAGAAGAAGCAGACGACTTCATAAAAATCGCAGAGACAGAGCTCAACAAAAACCTTATACCATTAACCGTTATCAGGCAGTGAAGAATCGGTAAGCTCTATAACATAGTCTTCACCTGATTCTTTCAATAGTATCTTTTTTTGTACGTCAACCCAGTAGGTTACTTCCACGCTTGCAGTTGATGAGGAATAAAGCGCAATGACCTTGTAGGCAGGACGGCCAAAAACAGCTTCCTGACCAGCAGTGCGAAATGAGGCATTTGAGATATTTATTTGGTGGTCTGAGAAATCCAGGTAAACGTAAGTGTCCCAGTTCCAGTTATCAGAAACCGCAAGCATCCAAGGCTGGAACATGCGTATTGACGGGTTCGCGAGCGACAGGTTCGAGCCATTTTGGTCGTTTCCATAACGGTCAAGGCAAGTCGGCGTTTTGACCTCTGACTCCCGAACATAGACGACAGTGCAGTTCCCATACTGCATTATAGTATGCGTAAATGTCATGTTAAACTGCTGGCCGGAAATGTTTGCCTGATATAGGTAGGCATAATGCTCTCCGCTGCTGAACCCAAGAGGCTGTTTCTGGAGCTGCTGCTCTACGCGCACTATATGGTCTTCGGTCAGGTCAGGGCTGAAAATGCTTGCTGAAACAACAAGCAGCGCGATGAAAACCCCTAGCGATAAGAGCAAGTATAGCTTGAGGCTGCCAGAGCTATTGCTTTTTTGCGAGTTTGCCGTATTTTGCATAGGGTTTTGAGGTGCCTTGCTTGAGCTCATGAAAAATCACCTGCGATATGCGCATGCCTTTGTGAATGGTTACAGGGAACGGCGCGAAGTTGACTATTTCGAGCACTTGATGATTGCTGCTGCCGGGCTGGACTACTGCCGAGGTTATGTGAACGCTTAAGCCCATGCGGGCATAGCGCGAGCGGCCTTCAAGCCTGCCGATAATGTTTGCAGGAAGGGTTATTTTTTCAATTGTCTTGCCAAGGCACATTTCACCAGGCAGAAGCATGATGCTGTCAGCGCGCTTTTTTTCCATAGCTTTCTGAAAACCGGTTTTATCTAGGTCAACTATTCGTGACTGGTAGGATTTTTTGAAAAACCACCATTCATTGCTTAGTGTCAAATCAACGCTTGCAGAGCCAAGCTGCGAACGCTCGAATGGAACTATTTGGATAATGCCATTGTGCATAAACTGCTCTATGTCCTTGTCAGACAGGGTTGCCATATGGATCAATACAGAAACAAGTTATAAAAGCCTTTTATCGATGTCTTATGCATGAAGATTGCCGTAATTCCGAACAGCCAGAAGCCCTGGGCAGTAAAGCTTGCCAAAGAGGTAACTGCATTCATGAAAGCGAAGGGAGCAGCAATAGTCAGAAAAAATGCCGATGCAAGCATATGCATAGGCGGGGACGGCACAATATACTATGAAAACTATATGAAAAAGCTGAGCGGAAAAATAATCTGCATAGGAAGCAACAGCAGCTTTGTTGCGCAGGCCACAAATAAGAACTGGAAAACTAAGCTCGCAGCATTGCTGAAAAGCAGTGGCAAGGAAGCCCTTACTCTTGATACACAAATAAATGGCAGAAAAATCAATGCTATAAGCGATGTTGTAATGCACACCCATGACTACAGAGTAGTCAGCATAACTGCAAGCATAAACCGAAAGCTGCATAAGTTCGAAGGCGACGGGATAATAGTGGCAACGCCAACAGGCTCAACAGGATATGCCTATTCAGCAGGCGGTCCGGAATTGGCAATGCAAAGCAAGGAAATGCTGGTGGTGCCAATATGCCCTTATCGCAGATCGTTCAGGACACTCAGGCTCAAGGCACCCCAGAAGATGCGAATATGGGCAGACAGAACGGTTGACCTGGTTGTTGACGGCATATATATAGGCAGGCTGAAAAAGGGCAGGAAAGTATTGATAAAAACAGGTAAGAGAATTATTTTTGCATGAAGGGATCCTGATGACTGATGAAATAGCCGTGGCGCACCCAAAAGCCAATGAAATACTTGACAGGGGCTTTGTTGAAGTCAAGGTAAAGGTTGCAGGGATATGGCAAAAGCACAAGCTGATGGTCGAATATGAAAAAACAGCATTTGGCAAGGTATATTACCTGCTTGCGCGTGAAAAGAACATACCTGCAATGGAGCTTTATCGAATTGCTAATGAATTGCAATTGCCGATAAAAAGCCCTGATGCAATGATTTACCCCAAGGGGAAGGGGCCTTCTGATTTTACAGTAGCTTAACCCGCTAATTTTTCCCCAGAGGCTTAGGAATAAAAACCCTAGTAACCATTAATCGCCATAATAAATACTGGTAGAAGACATGGCATCTCAACAAGCTCAAACTCCGACAGCAACAAGCAGGCAAGTACCACGTTATGTGCCAATTGGATTCATGAGTGATGGGAGAAGGCGGGAATTGAACGACTTCAGCCCAGATAATGCGATGCCAAGGGCAGTAAGAATGGGAAATGTAACATTGGTTGAAGCGCTATGCGATGATGGTGCAACTGGAAACAAGGCTGAGCTTACAAACCAGGCAATGTTAAACAATAGGCTCAAGGAAGCAGTCAAAACTGATGATGTTGAAGGAGTAAGAAAAGCTCTTGAAGAAGGTGCAGATGCCAATGCGTGGAATGGCAATAGGGAAACCGTTATAACAATAGCAATAACGCATATTGTTGAATTTGGCCGCACGCAAGAACTGCGAGATAAGGCAATTGAGATTGCCACAATGCTGAAAAGAGCAGGTGGAAGGCTTAATGGAACTCATGAGGCTGCTGGTGAAGAGAACTTCTACTATGTATTCCGTGAGCTTCGATGAAAGGTGATTTTAATGACAAACATACAAAGAAGAGAACCTGGATCAGTAACAACCAGACCAGCAGTACGTGATGCTAAAGCGCAAGGGCTTACTGAAGGCATTAGAACAGATGCAGATAGCAGGCTAATCAGTGCAATAGGCAGGCTGAACGTAAGCGAAGCCAGAACAGCATTAGAAGAAAGGGCAAGCCCCAGTGTAATGTGCACCAGAGAAGCAAATGCACTAGTAACTGCAATCTATGAAATGCTAGCATATGGCCGCACCGAGGAGCAGCGCGCGAATGCTAGGGAGATAGCCAAGATGCTAAAGTCCAAAGGCGCTGTGCCGAACACTTACGCTGAAGAAGTCGATATAGTGTATGATGGGCTTTAAGCGCCATATCATCCAATTTCCTGCTCTAATTTATCCATAAGCTCTTCGCCAATGCGAAGCTGCGCTTCTTTTGTGCTTGCGCCAATGTGAGGCGTAAAATAAACATTATCCAGCTCAAGCAATCTGCCCGTATATGGCTCAGCCGGATAAACATCAAGTGCAGCTGCAGTGATTTTGCCTGACTTGCAAGCATCGAATAAAGCCTGCTCATCAACAAGTTCGCCACGTGCAATGTTAATCAAACAGGCACCCTGTTTCATGTGAGAAATGCTTTTCGCATTTATGATGTTTTTAGTTTCTGCATTAAGCCCTGCGTGCAATGTGATTATGTCGCTTTCAGCAAGCAGCTTCTCAAGGCTGACAGGCTCAGCATAGGCCATGTCATTTGTGCGCGGATCATATGCAAGTATAGTCATTCCGAGTGCCGAGGCTTTCTCAGCAACCATGCTGCCAATCCTGCCAAATCCTATTATGCCAAGGGTTTTGCCAGAAATTTCACGGCCAATAAGATTTTTCTTGTCCCATACGCCGTTTTTCATTTGCAAATGCGCCTTAGGAACGTGGCGCAACAGGTTAATTGCACAGGCAATAGTTAGCTCAGCAACAGCATTGCTGCTTGCATTAGGGGTATTGAGCACCTTTATATTTTTCTTTACGCAGACAGCAAGATCGACATTGTCCAGGCCAACGCCTGCACGAGCAACTACCTTAAGCAGTGGCGCATGCTCCAGAAGCTCAGCAGTGACTTTTGTAGCACTGCGAACTATGAGCACATGCGCATCTTTCAACTCTGAAACAAGATCAGCCGGCTGATAAGCAACTTTGCCAAACTTCCCAAGAGCCTGCACCACTTCTGGTTCCATCGAATCAGCAATTACAAGTTTCATGTTCATACCTTCATTTTGGCCATTGCATCAAGGCATTTGTCTATATTTTTCATGTCAAAATTGCCCATGTGCGCTATGCGAAGGCCATTGTCCTTGAATGCACCGCGAGAACCAACGATTTTGATTTGGTGTTCTTTCCACAAAGCATCTTTGACTGCTTTTGCCTTTTCAGCAGAATCAGCATAAAAACCGGTCACAGTGTGGCTTTCGAACGACTGTTCTGCAATCAGCTTAAAGCCAAGCTCCACAACACGCTTTCTTACATACGCACCGGCATCGCTGTGCCTCTTTACAGTAGCAGCAAGGCCACCGTTTCGGTCAAGAACATCAAATGCTTTTTGCAATGCCCAGAAAAGCGAGATTGCTGGAGTGTTTGGCGTTTGCGTATCCTTCTGATAGCGCTTCTGATGGCGCCTCAGGTCCAGATAATACGAAGGTATCTTTTCCCTCTTTGAATAGCGCTCAACAGCAGCCTTGCTCAGGTCGATAAGTGCCATACCAGGAGGCGCTGCAATGCCTTTCTGGCTGCCTGTGACAAAACCGTCAACTGCAAAATCCCTGAAATTAAAT
>CAZBWC010000003.1:1975-16308 GCA_964495395.1 Microcaldota archaeon | reverse complement strand
GATTGCGCACACCGTAGCTGGTTTCATTGTAAACCATGCCCAGCACTTGAGCATGGGATTCGTCTATTGCTTTCTTTGCCTTTTCAAGGTTCCAGCCTTTGCCGTTATCAAGCTCGTGCACTACGACATTTGTGTAAACCTTTGCAGTCTCCACAAAATTCTTTCCGAATTCGCCATTGGGAAGGCAGAGTATTTTTTCATCTGGCAGGCAAAGATTTGCGATCAGGGCCTCAAGGCCCAGAGCACCACTGCCTGTAAGCACGTATGCCTCTTCGCTCTGGAAATACCCTTTCAGCCGTTCGACTAAATCTTTGTACAATGCAGAAAAATCCGAGCTTCTGTGGGTAATCATTTCCTTTGCCTGTGCCTGCGCAATTTCAGGCAAAACTGGAACAGGGCCAGGTGAAAGAAGAATCATGATGGAAATTAGTTTGAATAAATTTTTATAGCATGAAGATTAGAGCAATGCGATAACATTGTCTGCTGAACCTGTTCTGGCAGCCGCAAAATTTTCCTGGCGTATGGCACCTTCAGAAGCAGCAGCTATTAGAACAGAAAGATGTTGTTCATGAGTAACCAGGGTAACTGCGCCAGTATCTATTAAGAATTCCAAAAATTTATATTTTGGATTGAGCCCTGGTTGAAAGCTTATAACGGGCTTTCCAAGAACTTTGGCCTCGATGAGCGGATTGTTAAATGTGCCAACAACCAAGTCTGCTGCTGCCAATAGTTCAGTCATCGAGTAATCATTTTCAGGTGCTGAACCTCGTGCGGACACAGGATTATGCGTACCTTCCGGATAGATGGAGTATCAGTAGCAAATCCTTCTGCAGCCTCAGCATTTCTGAATGGATGAGGGCGAACAACAACATTTAGCAGCTTATGAGTTAGAGAGGCAACATCTTCCAGTACCTGCAAAAATGAGCGCATGACGCTTTGTTCAGTGAATCCAATGTCTGGATATACTGCCATAGAATCACTAATGAACACAACAAGCTTAGCACTTTCATCTTTGAAAAAGCTGGAAAATACAGGTTTTGCCAAAAGCTTTTGCCGAGCGTCTGTTGGTAATCGCCCAGCTTCTGCAAGCATAGCTTCAAACTGCGGTTGCCCAGTAACAACCAGGCGATCCTCTGGAAAACCTTCTGCTAGCATTTGCCCCATTGCAAATTCATCCATTATGGCGATTTTGTCAGGTAATCTGGACAGAGGACGCAAAATTGAGGCAGTAGGAACATCTGAAGTGAGATCGAGATCACTAAATCGTACAGAATAATTAGCCCATGTGTCAAGAACGGCTACCGACCTAACAGCACGACTTCTGGCAGAATCCCATAATAGCTGCTCCACGGTTACAGGGCAATCAGTGCTTTGGCATTGAGTACCTGTAAGCAGTGAGTGGGGAGCCCCATGAGCTTTTAAAATACCGTACAGCTCCGATCTTGAAACGGTTTGAAGCAGGCGATCAGGTTCTATACCCTGAGACTTAAATGAGCTGGTAGCAGCACCGTGGGAAATCACATACACGTTGTGCCCTTTTTCCCTCAAACGTTTTATTACTGGCCCTATGGCCATAGCTCCGCCAGCCATTGAAGCTGCTGCAAGAACCCTTTCGGGGATGTAAAGTGCGTTCCTGGGCATAATAGGACTGTGTTAATAAAACATTATAAATGTAATGCATATCAGAGATTACAGCGTGGTTTTTTAAGTTAAACTGTATAACTATTTAGGCTATGCCGCAAAGCAGTAGAACCAAAGAACTAATGAGAAGGGCTTCTAGAAATCAGAACTGTGTATTTCCATTCGATAACCACCGACCTCTAATCGGATTCCTGGATAAGCATACGCCAGATGATGCACGCGTGGTTTTGTTCGGAGGATGGAAAGGATACGTAGCCAGTTTGATGGAGCGCAGGAACAGGGAATTTCTCAGCATAGATATGGTGCCTGTTCAAGGCTTTGTGCCCACCATGGAAATGGACCTCGAAGTTGCAATGGATGATGCAACCATAAGAGGAATAAGAAACGGACGCCCAAAGGTAAGCGTAATAACAGCCATATCAATCGAGTATATGGATATCGGACTAGTCAGGCAGAATATAGCAAGGCTGCTACAGCAGGGAGAGAGATGGTTGTGGATATGCACCCATTCAGGCTCTACGGGTTTTAGAGAGTTTAGGATAGGGGTGGAGCTTCTGGAAATTATCAGGGCAGTTAGGCAGAAACTCAGGCAAGCCGATTGCGACATGATAGCGATTGCAGCTGAGGTCGACGATAAAATACTGAAGGCATATGGAACTATGATAAGCGGGATTTTAACTGACATGGAGAAGTGCGGGCCTTTAGCACGTATGGCCCTGCTCCAGGAACCTCTGTCCAGGACAGCGTTTGGAATTGCCATCCAACTTTCTAATTGTTTACACGTGTATGCCATGATGCATGGCAAAAAAGACCAGCTAGACCAGATATTACGGTGTTTTGAAGAAATGCAGAGAAGCGATACTGAATTAGGGGAGATGATGCTACAAAACCCGATTTCGAGCCATAACCAGCTGAGAGTGGCTGCAGGCGATGGATTTGAGCTGGTGCATCCTGCACGCTATGAAAAAGGCGACCTGAAGCTTTTGCTGGGTGTGTTTGAAAAAAGGTGATGAAAACATGCCCCAGACCGCTGTTGCTAAAGAATACCTTAGAAATGCTCCCAGGACTACAGAATCCCTGTTCCCCTGGAGAAAAAGGAAGCCGCTGGTGGACTTTTTAGATAGGCACACTCCTGAAAACGCACTGGTAATACTTTTTGGCGGAGACAGAGGAGTGCTAGGCGTGCTGATGCAGCAAAAGCGCAGGCAATTCCTTAACATGGACATTGCAGGGCACAGGGGAGGACATAATGTAGAGCATCCGACCCTAATACCTACCATGGCCATTGACCTGGAAGTACCTATGGACCGAGCGTACATTGAGGCAGTGAGGAGAGAAAGCGGAAATGCCGAAGTAACGATAATTTCCCCGTTCTCCATAGGGTTTATGGATCCGGTACTGGTTAAGGCAAACATAGCAGCCTTCCTGGGGCCAGGTGAAAAATGGATTGACATCGATTATAGGATAGGGGAAACCGAACGGCACAAGCTGTCGTCCCTAACCGACATAAATGGCATCGTCAATAGGCTCGGTGAGCAAATAGGCAGAAATGCTGATAGGCCAGGATTAACAAGGGAAATGAAATCAGCCGTAAGAAGCATAATTGGAGAGGAAATTGATGAGGCTTTAGAGATGCTGGATAGAGACCTTAAAGCAAGGCTGCTGCTGGTCACCATCCCCCCAGAAACTACTGCAGAGTGGGCATTGCATATTGTAAATAACCTTACACTCTATGCAATGGGAATTTTAGACACGCAGGACATGATGGACTTTCTCAGTATTGCCAAGGAGCGGCTCCACTATGACATGCAGATAAGCGAACAGGCACTGAAGACAGGAATAGCAAGCCATAAAGGCATGAAAGAGAGGGCAGGGGAGCAATTCTCGCTTATACATCCAGGGCATTATACCGATACTATAGACACCACTACAAAATTAGTGTATTTGTTAGGAGTTTTTGAAAGAAATTTCAGTATATCACAATAACCGGCTCACTGTACCTTCTCACGTTGCCGTCATAGGCACGCTGGCTGACAAGGTCCTGCTGGTGCTTTAGCGCGCCTTCCTTGCTTTCATGAAGCCAACCAAGGCGCATGTTAAGGCGTATTATGCGATCAGGGATTGAATGCCGCGTTGATTTTGGCGGGAATGGAGTATGCTCTTTTGCAGACTGGATTATTTCGCTCTTTGTAAATGGCCGCCTGAATAGAACAGTATAGCCATTGGCTAGGTATTCATCAGCCATGTAGTCAGGTATGTATGAAAATTCAACATTTTTGAGTGAAGAAAGAATGAAATTCTGCTCCTCAATCATTTCGCGCAGCTTGTATTTGCCAGGGTCAATAAGGTGGGCATTACAGACTTTTGCATCGCCCTTGGTATTTTGCACTGCCATGAACGGCGCTGCCATTGTACTGAGCGATGCCTTGCCTTTTTCGCATTCAATGCGCTCGAACTTCAGCTTGTCAGACTTGAAAATCTCCTCAACAGGGCTCGTTGTGACAGGAAACCATGTACCTACCTGTATTTTCGGGCTTTTGTAATCAACAAGCTGGCAGGATGCCAAAGGGCATTCGAGAATCTGAAGGACTTTCAAACGGTGGTTGCCGTCAAGGACTACCTTGCTGTCGCGGTCAATTATCAATGGATCGACAAGCTGGCCTATGTTGAGCATTGCCTCTTTCAGCCGCTTTATGTTTCCGGTTATGGTCTGCTCATGCGGAAAAACTTCATTTACCGATTCTATTGAAAGGCAATTCAACATTTCCTCGAGTAGGACGTCCATGTGTTTCACATGCGCAAAAGGCATTAAATATGTTGGGATACGACAGGAGCCGAATCAGATAGATGCACATAACGGAACATTTATAAACACTTTTGCCCATATATAGGTATGGCATACAGAACTCTTAGTGGACGCAGGAGAATAGTTGCAGATGCTGACACAAAGGCAGGATTAATTGCAACTGGCTTAAGCAGATATAAGGCCGAAATAGAATCTCTGGATGATAGGCAATTGATGACTGCTCCTTTAGGAAGAAGGGTAGCCGGAACTCTCCAGGTCAGTATGAAAAGCACTCCAAATGGCCATAGTGAAGTAGAGGGAAACGTGTTTATACCTTGCAAAGATCCAGAACAAACTAGGAGAAGCGAAGCTTTTGTAGAGATATTCCCTGAGAAGGACCATGCAGTTATCAAAAATGCAGGAGGCGCAGTATATAGAGCAAGGATAGCTTTACCTGATATGGAAGGTGTCGGAGTAGATGCCAAAGAAAATAGAGATTTTGGAGTTTTGGTAACCACAGCTGAATTGGTAGGGAATGCGTGGGAGACAGCAGTGGCTAACAAAGCTGTGACTGCAGTGGCAACATTAAATCAAAGGTTGGATAGGCCTGCAGCCAATACAGAGGTTCAAGAATCTTCAGATACTTCACCGGCACAGGTTTACAGAATGGCCATATCGCTAGTTAGGGAGAGCCCTGAACTCGCAGAGAGGATGAGCAATATCGCACCATTCTACACAGCTGACGGACACCTTGGATTTGGCGGCGACTCTGTGTTGGGAATGGCAAGAGAGCTGACAGGCACTAAGTAGATTCTTCTTTTTATAGCGCTCCAAACAAATCGGAGCGCTATCTAGCAAACCAAACTTTATTGGTTTGCTATAGTGTGGTTTTCACACACCATATTTTTTCCTGTATTCCATGAAGCTTTTGTAAAGAGCGTCATCAACACGCACAACACCGTCAACAGGCCGGTTGTGCAGATATTCGAAGATTTCCTTTATTGTTACGAGCGCATAAACAGGAATGCCGGTCTGCTCAGTGAATTCTTCGACTGCACTGAGCTTCTGCGCCTTTTCCTGCCTGTCAACGGCAATGACAAGCGCGGCAGTTTCGCATTTGAGCCCTGATTGTATTTTCTCTATTGCCTCGAACTTGGTAGCGCCCGAGGTTATTACGTCGTCTATAAGGATGAGCTTTGAGCCGCTGTCAAGCTTTGCGCCTAAAAAAGAGCTGGCATCTCCATGAAGCTTCATCTCCTTCCTGTCGGATATCCAAGCCTTGTTTATCCCATGCTCCTTTTGAAGCGCGATGCTGATGCTGACTGCAAGAGGTATGCCCTTGTAAGCAGGGCCGAAAATGCCGTCAAACTCGCCGCAGCTTTCTTTTATTTTTGCCGCGTAATGGCGTGCAAGCTCATATGTGCCAGCGCCATCGGAAATTACCCCGGTATTAATGAAGAAAGGCGATTGCCTGCCGCTTTTCAGTGTAAAGTCGCCGAACTGCACTGCGCCGCTCCTTACCAGAAATTCGATTAGTTGTATGTTTGGCATGGAAGAGCTATGTGGTGAAAAAATTTAAGCCTATGGATTTGGAATTTCTAGCTCGATGCCAGGGCGTGAGAGCAACTCGGGCAGCGCACCATTAAGGTGGAATTTCCCTATCACAAGAACGCCTGCATCAAAATCTGTTTGGGCTATGACCATAGCTGCGTGCATATCCCTTAGGGTACTGAGAACTGGGAATGTGCTGCCTGTAGCCTCAAAAAATAGCAGGGCATCTGATATCAAACCAGGTGCCCTGAACATAGCAAGAACAGTAGGCCGATTTATGGTAGCCACGATAGAATCTAACTGGCCAAGGTCAGAACCCGCATTGGCAGCAAATGCCTTCAGTTCAGCGTAAAGAGTTTGCAATTCAGTAAAATCTGATTCAGTAGTGCTGGAATCTACTACCTGCCCCAGGCGAGCAGCAAGCCCTGAATTAATAAGGTCGCCATCGGACGTAACTATACGCAGTAGTAACGAGGGTATCTCCGCATATGCGATGACCCTGTCTGATGCAATTGACATAGTATAGCTAAGCTCAGCTTGCATCTCTTCGCCAAGCCTCCCGGGAAATATTGATCCCCCATTAAGTAGAGAGAATTGCCTTAGTAGCCTATTCAGAAACTCAGCGCATTCGGAATCATCGTTCCTTGCTAAGGCATATTGGAATGCAACAAACTCAGCAACACTATAGACAAATGAGAATATTGTGCTTAATGCAAAAAGGCGAGGGTGTTCTATACCATATCCCTTTGTATCGCTTAGTTCGCTAGGCATCCCGCTAGGTGTTCCCGTGAGAACGCCTTCTGCAAACAATGCAATATTGCTAAATCCGGAAGCTCTAAGGCGGCTCAGTGCAGGAGCATAGTCTGCAGGCGAGCGGGTATGATGTTCCGGAAGTATGATTAGCCGTCTGGATTTTTGCATTAGAAGGTTACTCAGCAGAAGTATATAAATGTTATTATTAGTGTGTTTATAGTATTATTGGCTCGGAGGCGTCTCCAGGTTCCTTTGCAGGATAGCACGCCCATAGCGGTCGTATTCACGGCCATTGGTGCTGCCACACAGCTCATGCAAAACGCGCACGTGAAAACCCAGTTCAAATGCCTCTAAGGCACTGGCAAGCACGCATGCCTCAGTATCAGTTCCGCAGAGCACAACCTCTTGTATGCCATTGCTATAAAGGTAGGCAAGCAGTTTTGGCGATTTGAAGGCAGAAAAGCCGCCCTTTGTGAACACGTTGTTTGGCTTTACCCAGGGCTTCAGCTCATCACATAAGTCAGTGTACGGCGAATCCATGCATTTTGTCCAGCCGAAGATTTTGTAAAAGCTACTGGACTCGCTGTTTATGAACCGCGTAAATGCAATTGCATCATAGCTGCTATCCTTGAGATGCCTGGCAATCAGCAATGGCACACGCACGGTATGCTCGTTCATGAAAAAATTCTGTACATCTATGACTATGAGTGCTGATTTCATGAAAACACCGCTTCAAAATATGCGACCGCCGGGGCTCGAACCCGGGTCGCGAGATTGGCAATCTCGTATCCTACCATCGTCCGAACTATTGGGAGAGAGTTTTGATGAAACTTTTTCCCAAAAGTTTCCTAGACTACGATCGCAAAAGAAGCAGAATAATGTAAGAGAGAAATGAATAAAAATAGATTATATCGTTCCAGCTTAGTATTTGAACTTTCCTCTGTGCTAAGCAGCCCTTCTACAAATCCACTTGGTGGATGCAGACTTCAGTAAACAAATGCTGCATCAGCCTGGATTTGGTATTACTTGAGTTCAAAAATTCCTCAGGTTTACTATTATTGCCTTTGCTTTGCCCCTTCCCGAACTGCGGAAACCATGCTTTTGATTTTGTTCACGCCGCCATCTTTTTCAAATGCAGTTCCAACCTGGATAATGTCAGCACCTGCACGAATTATGGAATTGGCCTGTTCAGGGGTGCGTATGCCACCTGCCACGATATAAGGAACATCAATTACTTTTGAGACTGCTGCTACCATCTCCAGCGGGATGTGGCCGTCAACAGGATTACTGCCTGCATCAGTGATTACGAACCTGAATCCCATGTATTGGGCAGCCATAGCCATTGCTGCTGCCAGCTTTGGCCTGTTTCTTGGAATAAGGTCGGCCTCGCCAACATATCCAACAGTTCCGCCGGGCGAAACAACCAGGTAGCCAACAGGAAGAGGCTCTACCTTGCACTGCCTTACAGTCGGAGCAGCAAGCATCTGAGCCTTGCTTATCCAGTAGGCATTGCGTGAATTGAGCAATGACATGAAGTAAACGGCATCAGCATATTTCGTAACAGTACCGATGTTGCCCGGAAAAAGCACTACAGGCACATTAACGCTTTCCTTTATCATTTTCGTAACATTATCCAATATCTCGCCCTGGACTCCGGTGCTGCCGCCTATAAGAATGGCGTCGCATCCTGCCTCATTGGCGTTCTTGGCAGTGCGTATGGCTGATTCTGCGTCTTTATAGTCAATAGGGTCTATCAGGGCAAATAACAATGCCCCGTGCTTTCCAAGTTCATCATGAATGTAGTTTTCAATCTTGCCAGTTTGCAGCTTAGGGGTATGAATTGGCTTTATCTCTGCATGCTCTAAGGGCACAGTATGTTTAGGCAGTGCAGGTGAAGAATGCAACGATTGCTCCAGCATGCGATTCACAAGCGCTGAGATGTTCCTTGTTGTACCGTATTGCTCGACGCTTGCCTGCACTAGTTTTTTATATAGCGCCTCATCAATGTTCAGGGTTGTTCGCATGTTTACACCTTAACATCTAAGCATATAAGCATATAGATTTATAAACGACTAACGCTCAGCGTAGAGGTTAAAAAACAAGGGAATTTGCCCTTATAAGCAGGTCAATATTGCTGATTTGCACTTCTGTAAAGGCGCACCATCTCCTTCAGCCCGTCCTTCAGCCTGCGCGGCTTAAACCCCATCAGCTTTTTTGCCTTTGAACAGTCAAAAACACGGTCGCTGCTCAGAATAGCAAGCTGCTCACTGCCAAGCTTCCCAAGTAAAACAAGAATAGGCGTTAGCCAGGCCGGAATGCACTTTTCAGGTGCAGGCACACTCAACAGCGCAGCCGTCAGGCCATAAATCTCCTTTTGGATAAGTGCCTCACCTGAAATCAGATAGAGGCCAGGCTTTGCCTTTACTGCCTGTTTAAAGGCAAGTGCCACATCAGAAACATGCACAAGTGGAACATGGTTATTGCCATTGCCAATTATGCGCATTTTGCCTTTTGCAAGCCTATCAAGAATCATGAAATAATCCTTGAATTGAGGACCGTAAATTGCCGCAATACGAAGCACAATACTATTGCCACGCTGCAAAACAAGCTGCTCTGCTTCGTACTTGCTTTTGGCATAGGCAGTATCAGGATTACATGGAGTTTTTTCGTTTGCAGGCATTTCAGCAAGCTGTTTACCGTAGACCGAAACTGAACTGGCAAAAATTATGCGTGCAGATTTCGGTGCTGGTGCAAGAACCTGCCTAGTGTAGCCAACATTGCATTCATACAGCTCTTCAAGGTTGCTGAAATTAAGCGAACCTGCCAGATGGATTATGACTTGAGCATCATGAAAATCCAGCCGGTCGCCTTTGTCAAGCAATTTGGCTTCAGGAAACAGCTTTGCGACTTCTTTGCCAAGCCGACCTTTGGCACCTGTAATGTAAATCATAAAAAGAATTCAACTTGCGCTCTTAAAAGTATTGTGCCTGAAAACTTCGTGAAATTAGGAATAGCCAGTTGGCTGTCGCGCTTATGAATATACACAAGAAAGCGACTTGGTGGTGGATATTGGGAAGACAAAAAGTTGGCATGAGAGCGCAATAAAAACCTAAGAAAACAACAGGAAAATTTTAAAGCATGATAAGGATAACTGAGTTATGCAAACAGATAGAGAAATCGAGAATATGATAATTGTGGGTAACGACAGTGCACACCAAAATAATAACAAAAAGGCCATAACACATAATGTGATGATGGCGATTTTGTGGCTTTTGTCAATATATTTCATAGCAATATATCTTTTCGAGATTTATGAGGGATGGGGATTACTTGATTCGGTTTATTTCGTAACCTCAACCATATCAACAGTAGGTTATGGAGACCTGGTACCTCAAAGCAGTGAGGGCAAGATTATTGCAGTAGCGCTTATGTGGGTAGGCATATCTGTAGCCCTTTACATAATATCTAATATAACATCTTACAGGGAAAACGTACTTGACAAGGAAATAGTGAAAAAGCTCAGTGTACTTAAGAGTCTGACTTTCAGAAAGAAAAAGAGGCAGTAACAGATGTACGAAGAACTGTTCTTCAGGAATACAGGTGCCATAACCAAAAGAGAGCAGCAGCTTCTTAGAAAAAGCATGGTTGTAATAGTAGGGCTTGGCGGCACAGGCGGCTATGTGCTTGAAAATCTTTTGCGCACAGGCATGGAAAGCATCGTTGTTTTTGATGGCGATAAATTTGAGTTAAGCAACATGAACAGGCAAAGGCTATGCTCGATACCTGCACTCGACAGGCCAAAAACAGAGGTTGCAAAAGATATTGCAAAACAGATAAATCCGAAAGCCAGGGTAAAAGCACATGAGAAATTTACATCAGAATCTGACGGATTGATAAAAAGTGCTTCAGTGGTTATTGACTGCACCGACAATGTAAGAAGCCATATAGCCATAAACGAGACGTGCAACAAAATAGGCATCCCTCAAATATTTGCAACATGTAATTACTCATCAGGCATGGTAAGCGTGCTTGAAAAAAAGGCATTAAGAAAAATGTTCAAGCTACCAGTTGATGATAAAAAACTGGAGAAGTACGGAAAATGCAGCAGCATACTCGCATCTGCAGCAACTGTTGCAGGAGGGCTTGCTGCAGCACAGGCAACTGCCAGACTATTGGGCAAGCACTACATCCAAGCGCCTAACGTGCTCATGTTTGACCTGTTTGCTGAAAAAATGTTCTGGACAGAGAGGTTGGAATAATGGGATTCTGTACTGTAGAGCCATGCGCCTCTTCAAAAGCATACGAGATAAGATTTGGCAATAAGATAGATATGAAAAAAGCAGAGCAGGCATTAGGCAAAATGGTATTATCAGCAATGGAGGTAGTGCTTCTCTGCAAAATAAACGGCAAGCCGGTGAGCATTTATGCAAGCGGCAGGGCAATGATTAAAGAGGTTAGCCCAGAAGAAGCAAAGGCAATCAGCAGAAAGCTTGAAAAACTGCTTAAGGAGGCAATAAATGAGACTTGATCTGCACGTACACAGCAAATATTCACCTGATGCGATTATAGAGCCCAGGCAACTTGCAAAAAAAGCAAAGGAGCTGGGCATAGTGCCAGCAATAACTGACCACAATACTTTTGCCGCGCATAGGGATTATGAGGCACTGGGAATAGATTTCATACCTGGAGAGGAGATACGTACCAGGGAAGGTGACCTCATAGGTCTTTACCTAAATGAGGTAATACCAAAGAATACCCCGTTTCTGGATGCCATAGACAAAATAAAAGAGCATGGCGGTATTAGCATAGTGCCGCACATGTACGATAGCAGCAGAAGCGTTGTCAATGCACCAGAGCTTGCAGGAAAGGCTGATGCAATAGAGGTTTTCAATGCCCGCTGCCAGCTTAAATGGCAGAATGAAAAGGCGCTTGAGTTTGCAGAAAAATACGGCAAGCTGCACAGTGTCGGCGGCGATTCGCATTTCCTGTTTGAATTCGGGCATAACTGGCTGGATGTGCCCGCTTTTGACCGAGGTTCGCCAAAGGCTTTGCTAAAGGCAATGAAAAAAGGCAAAGTCCAAGGAAAAAAAGCGCCTTTTTTTGTGAGGGGGAGCACGTTGGTTGTGAAAGCGATTAAGGGTATCGTGGCAAGAATTTGAGTAAATCATTCGGTAGGTAAATCAGCACAAATATCAGCTATCTGATCGGTGGTAAATAGAGGGTACATGGATAACAAAGTACGAAGCACTATTACATAATACTCGAGAGCATCTTTTGTGTATCTGGAAATGCCTGTGGGTAGGTGCGGAACATTAGTTGAACGCGAAGATACAAGCAGAATATCCTGAATATCAGCAGTATCACTGAACTCAAGCACGAGACGTTGAACATCCATTCTTTTAAATTCAGGATCTGGTTCATGTCCTTGAAAAGAATCATAACCATATACTGCAAGAGCCGTAATTTCAGGTGGAAGATAATCAAAAGGCGTATGACTAAATAGTGCAGGGGTCAGTAGTTCAGCTGCATCAGGATCCTCAATCGCAAGAGTCAAAGCCAACAATTCAGGAGATGATCGGTCAAGCATGCGACCTATTCTTAGAAGCGACCTACAGCCAACTACCCTAAAGGCAAGTGCATTATCATCGGTAGCAAATAATGGATGTTCATCGATTTGAACAGGATCTAGAATACCCATTTCGGCAACAACCAATCCTTTTAGCGCTTCCAATGCCTCTGGTGTCGAGTTATTTTTTATTCGATCAAGAAGCTCTGGTAACGTCAGGCATCCACTGTCCTGCAAATAAGCTGCTTCATCAAAAAATTTTCCTGCAGCAGCTGCATCCATGGCCATTGCACGCGCTTCTAGTAGGCATGAATAAAGGTCAAGAGGATGCCTGCTTTCCGGACTGGGCTCTTCTGCTATGCAAGCATGCAAAGCAGGCAACACATCAGCAATGGGAACATGCTCACGGATTTTTGATCGAGGTTTACGATTAGGAGAAACTGTTTCCAGTGCATGCACTGCCACCGCAGAAGAATTTGCAGGCCCTTCTATCTTATCAGTAAACGGATTATGAAATGATATTGAAGCTACAAGTAGGCAAACGGCAACTACAGCGACTCCTATATGGCTTCTCCTTAGGCGCATAATCATCAATATTATAATGTTATTTATGATGAAAGAATGTATATAAGAATATTTAAAACCAGTTCTCCAATCGGCTTTGAGAATTTTTATCCTTGAATGATTTTTGCATGCTTTCAATAGTATGAGAAATACGTTCCTCTGAAAAATCATGCTTGTCGCATAAAAGTTTTTTCAATGCAGCAGCATCAGCATCCTGCCACTTAGGGGCAGGCACCTCCTCGCAATGGGGATTCATGAAGAACGCATATACAGCATCTAAATCCTCTGCAAATTCATGGTTGTATTTTTCCTTGACATAGGCCATCATACTGCTTAGCGTGTTGTGCTCTTTCACTATCTTATATGCTGTTTTCGGACCAACACGGTAAACACCTTCGTTGAAATCATTGCCAACCATAATACCAAGAAGCACAAGCTGCTCCCTGGTAAGACCAAGCGCAGTAAGAGTTTCTGGAAGATTTATTTCCTCAGGTTCGACTATTACGAAACGGTTTTCACGCGGCACCTTGCGCTTACCAGTTATAGATAGGTTCCTTACCAGAAGAGGGGAGCCAAAAAGCAGTGCATCGTAGTCCTGCGATGCCGCAGCATAAGCCATGCCTTTCTGAACCATGTACCCAGCCTGTGCCTCGCCTTCGCTTGGAGCCTGAACACATGGAATACCCATTGCAGCGAGAAGCTCCTTACTCTCTGCAATCATTTCAGGCGTCAGCTTCGAGGTGGCCTGTGCATATTTACGGGCATCCACAAAGCGCTCCTCCTCAAGCGCCTGCTTCCACTTTATCTGCGCAGCGGACTTTATCTCATCGCGCGCGATACGTGTTTTATGCTTGAATGCAGGTGCTTTGCCATCAAAAACGTAAATAGGCCTTATACCATTTTCAAGCAGGCGAGCATTCCGATAAAACAACCCTGACAAATGAGCAGTAACATTGCCCTTGAAATCCATCAGGGGCGTGCCATCTTCCTGCCTTATGCTTGAAAGAAACTGGTAAAGCATATTGAAGGCATCTATTGCCAGCGACTTGCCGGACAACGAAGATAATGTTATATGATGCTTGATTGCCAGCTCGCCAAGATGGACCCCCATTTCACTTACCTTTTTTCTGTGATTCGAAAACGTCAGCAAGCGTCATATCCTTGGACGGCTTGTTGGAATTAAGAGTGCCTGGGCCAATTGTTTCCTGCTCAATAAGCTTTATTCCGAGTGCCTTTTCAAGCTTTTTTGCAATTGCAAGGGTAGGCGTCAACCGGCTTTGCTCGATAGCATGGACATAGGTTTCTTTTTCAAGGATTTTATTCGCTAGCTCATGCAGTGTAAGCCCGGCTTTTTCACGGGCACGTTTGATAACAAGCGCATAATCCTCAACGATTTCATCCTCTGCCTTTTGCGGCCTTGTTGATGCAAGCTCCGGCTCAGCACTGCCGGGCTCTGCAGTTTCCAGCCTATAG
>CAZBWC010000003.1:0-1965 GCA_964495395.1 Microcaldota archaeon | reverse complement strand
AGCCTATAGAGAGTTTTGCCGCCCTTTGAGCACCCTACACAAGCAGGAAGCTTCGCTCCTTCTATCAGAGTTACAAAACTTGCCTCGTGCCTTCCGCAAATGTCGCATTGCATAGGACTAGAACTCAATTCATCTTTAAATTGTTAAGCCCGCCACCCTTCATGAACTGTTCCATCTTTTTCCTGAAGCCACGGTTGCTCTTGAACATTTTCATCATTTTTTCCATTTTTTCAAATTGCCCAAGGAATTCCTTCACTTCTTTTTCAGTGCAGCCACTGCCTTTTGCTATGCGTGCCATTCTGCCAGCATCATGCTTGATGAGGGAGGCATCCTTGCGCTCTGCCTTAGTCATAGAATTAATCATTGATTCGAACTTGCCCATTTTGCCCTCGCTCTGCTTAACAACGTCATTAGGTAGGTCGGCAGCACCAAGCATCCCGAGCACATTTCCAAGTGGCCCGAGTTTTTTTGCAGCCTTTAGCTGTTTGTAAAAGCTGTCTATTGTCAGGGCCTCATTTTCAATTTCCTGCAGCTGCTCTTCCTCGGCAATTTTCTTTACTTTTTCAAGCAGGCCGGAGATATCAGGAACTCCTAGTAGCTTACCAACGAAACGCGTGCTGTCGTAGATTTCAAGATCGTCAGCCTTCTCACCAATGCCCAAAAATGCTATGCGCGCATTGCTATTGGCGACGCTGCTGAGCGCACCGCCACCCTTTCCTGAGCCGTCCATCTTAGTAACTATTACTCCGCTTAATGGCACGATACTGTTGAACTGTTCTGCCTGCTTTCCGGCAACCTGGCCAATATCCGCACTTACAACCAAATAGGCTTCATCAGGCTGCAGCACATCTTTTATCTGCCTGAGCTCCTCCACCAGCCGATCGTCAAATGCGCTTCGGCCTGCAGAGTCTATAATGAGCACATCTTCCTTGCTTTTTTTGAGTGCGTCCTGAACGACTTTTGAAGCAGTCTTCTCGCCCATCACAGTATAGAATGGCACTTTCAATCCTGTTGCAAGCTGCTTAAGCTGCTCCTGTGCAGCAGGCCTTTCAACATCTGCACCAACAAGGCCTACACTAAGGCCACGCGACTGGTAGAAATGTGCCAGCTTTGCAGCGGTACTTGTCTTGCCTGCGCCAAACAACCCGCAAAGCAAAATCTTGTGCTTATCCACGCGCGGCGAATAGCTTTCACCCAGGAAATGTGTCAGCTCCTCGTAAACAACTTTAAGCACGTGTTCCTTGAGCGACAGTGCCTCCAGCTTTTTAGTGCCAAGCGCACGCGCCTCTATCTTTTTGCTGAGCTGGAAAACGAGCTTTATGCTTACATCCCCGGAAATCAGAACTCGTTGCAAATCCTTTATCAATGACTTTACCGCATCCTCGTCAACGTATGGCTTGTTGGTAAGTTTTGCCAATGCCTCACGAAGTTTTTTGCCTAAGTCCATAGATGCCCATCCTGAAATATGTGTATGAGGTTAATTTCTTAAGACCAGAAGTTCCGGAATGATTAAGTGCGATTATAGATAGACATAAAAAGCTGTTTGAAGAAGAGAGGATGTGAGGTCATGAAACCAACTAATTTTGTATCCTTAGCAATTATTGCTTTTTTCGGATTTTCAGGATTGTCCTTTGCAGTACCAGGATTCCTTAATAATTCATGCGGCGTGATAAACGAATCAGGAACTTATATAGTAAGTGTCGCGAACATAACCTCCCAGGATAGCAACTCCTGCATAAATATAACAGCAAGCAATGTTACTCTAAATCTTAATGGCTCCATAGTTGGGGGCGCAACTGCAAACTTTCAGGCTGCCATTTATGCGATGGGCAATTTCCCAGGTGTACAAAATATAACAATAGCAAACGGCAGCCTGAACAATTCAGGTTATGGGGTATATGCTTATGGCGCATGGAATTTGACTGTTCGGAACATGGCGATATATAATGTCTCTGTAGGGGTGAA
>CAZBWC010000002.1:9577-23784 GCA_964495395.1 Microcaldota archaeon | reverse complement strand
CATCTCGAACTTTGTTATGAAATACGCATATCTCTCAGTGAACATTTCTATGAGCGCTGGCTTATTGAGCTTCTTGATCATGCCCATATACCAGTCCTTGTTCTCCTTGAAGAAATCTGCCTGTGCTCTGAATGCTATTTCGAAATCAATGCCTAGTTCGTCGTTCCATGCCTTACACAAATCAAACTGTTGCTGGAATTCATGCTTTGCCTGTTCAAGGTCTTTGCATAGGCTGTGCATATCAGGCATGCTGAATGCCCTTAACCGCTTAAGGCCGGCAAGCTCGCCGCTCTGCTCCCGCCTGAATGAATAGTGCGTAAGTTCGTATATCCTGAATGGTAGTGACTTGTAGCTTATGACCATGTCATGCGCTGCTATGAACTGCCCGAAGCACGCGGAAAACCTGAGGAAGAACTGCTTGTTATCGCTTTTGAGGGTATATTGCCTTGCAGGGAACCTGTTCAAATAACTTTTAAGGGCAGGATGCTCGAAATCATACATTATCGGTGTTTCCACCTGGTGCGCACCATAGTTTACGAGTATGTCTGTGACGTGCCTTTCAAGCAGCTTTTTCATCAACAGCCCCTTTGGCAGCCATCTGAAATTTCCTGAATCGCTTGCAGGCTCGTAATTGACAAGTGAATGCTCTTTCATAAGTTTTATGTGTGGCGGTTCTTCAGTGTAGCTGCGCACTTTCCTTATTTCGTAATCAGCAAATTTCCTGAGGTCATCATGCTTTGCGTAGTTAAATTTGTCCGGGTCATGCAACTCACCATCAGGAGTCAGTATGTAGAATTTTGTTTTCATTCCTGCTTCCTGCTTCAGGCTTTCAGATACTGTTTCGTCATCCTCTTTTATTTTGCCTGTATCTCCTGATGCCTTAAGCTCGCGCGAAAGCTCGCTGAGTGGATGGCCTTTGCATTTGAGGGTGTAGCCTTTGTACCATCCAAAAGGCGCATGCGTACATTCAAATCCTGCTTTTTTGAGCAGCTCTTCTGACTTCTGCAAAACTTTCAATGCTACGCGTGGTGCTGATGGTTTGGAGCTAAGGTGCACGAGCGGATAAAGCATAATGTTTTTTGTCTTGACCTGCTCGCATACTGTCGAGACTTCTTTGGTAAGCATTTCTGAAACTGCTGCTGTGTCCTCATCGCCTTCTTCAACTGCAGTGAAGACGACGAGCACTTCATCTGCCCTTATCTTGTCGCCTGCTATCTCTTCAGCATCCTTTATCGCCTTTTTCTTAGGCTCTACTTCGATGTAATCGGCATGTACTGTTAAAATGCGCATATTTATCCCCTATTTTGTTATACCTTAATAATAAAAAAATAAAAAGCCAGCACCTTTAATTTTGTGTCTGAGATGCGGGCATCATTTGAAGTTAAATGCTGATAATGCAAGCTCTGTGCTTTCTATTACATCCTTATACTTGCTTTTATTCAATATCTCAATCAATTCGCTTACGCATCCTAGCTTTGCAAGTTTGCCTATGGCTCTGGCCCTCTTTTTCATGTTTGGGTGGGATATTGCAATTTGTCGGAGTTTCATTTATCCACCTCCTGCAAATACCGCAATATCGAAGTGCGGGACACCTTAAACACCAGTGCCAGTTCACGTATTGTGAACTCTCTGGCACGGTAGAGCTGCCTCACGTACCTGCGTCCATCAGAATCCAACGATGGCCTTCTTCCTTTACTGGGTTTCTAAACACCCTTTTTCTTCCATTCAAATCCCTCCTTGTATTGTTAATTTCCCGTGCTCATCCAGAGTGCTTATGCTGAACCCAGGAACACTTTCAACATTTTTTCAAGGATTCAACTAGCGCTATAGAATCAGCATGTAGTAGTTTTTGTTAAATCCTTGCTTATTGACATGGTTATTGATACGCTTCAGCCTCTTTATAAATGTTTGTCACGCTTCGGTATGGTTTGTCACGAAATAAAAGGTATTAATTTGCGTGTGAGTGCCTGTTATGCTGTCTATATGTTTTCCATGATTCGCCTCGTTGCACTGCTTCCAGCTTGGCAAGCAGCTTCAATTCAACCTGCCTCGGAGTTTCGGCATTTCCATATCCGTTCCTGCTTCCGATCTTCCTGAAATCCAAAGGCTCGGCGGCCATAGCCCTGCTATCGAGAACGTCTCTCTCCAGCCTGCTCATCTTTCTGCGCAATCTGGCAATTGTTTCAGCCCCCAATTCCCAAACAGTATGCCTGATTCTTATGTGAGGCTTTTCATTTGCATTTAGCCTTCTGATCATGTGCAGAAGCCTTCGGGCTTCTATTTCAACAGCGCTTCTGCTCATGCTGTGCCTGTTTTCAAAATAAGCATAATCCGGCTCATCTCTCAGGGCAATTTTCTTTGTGATCGCCTTTTGCAACGGGGTCATGCACGAATATGCTTTGCTTTTGGAAATTTTTTGGAGCAGTTTTTGGATCTCGTCCTTTAATTCTCCGACTATGTCGAATTTTCTTTTCTTCGGGGGATAAATTTCGTCAAGCAGGCCTCTTCGTGTTACCTCTAAAAACAGGCCTTCATTTTTGCTCCTTAGCTCACTCCTGGTCTCTGCTCCTATGCCTCTTATTGCCTTCCTGAGTCTCCTATCTCCAAAGCGCTCGTACCTTGCTCTTCTGTGCTCATGAGGGTTTTTACCCAGCAACTTATTTTCTATCTCCCTGATGGCCATTGCAATTGTAATTCTTGCATATCCGAGCCTGTCTGCAACTTCCTGCAACGAAGGCGGATTCTTAGCCATTATATATACTCTTACCACTCCGATTTCTTTTTCAGTTAAGCGGGCATTTTCCATAATATCGCGTAATGTCTTCTGTTCAAGCCTGTTTTCTATTATTGCCCTTACTCTGTTTCTGGCACGTGTACGGCCATTATGATTGAGATTGCATTTTGCAGTGCCTATCCTGTCTACCATAGGTTCGGCCGCTCTGCTTTTCATGGCTCTGGCTATAGGAATTCTGGATGTGGCCTTGCTATGTTCTCTTACTTCTACCTGAACCATATGTTGTTATTTGTGTAAAAAAGTTTAAAATACCTGCTGCTATGGTTATTTTTTGCCTTTCTTGCCTATAAGCCCGAATACCTTGTGATCCTTGAATATCCGAACATAATTCTTTATGAACGTGAGAAATGCCACCGGTCTCTCTATCACGAGCCTGTCTGCCTTGCTTTTTGTGCCAAATCCTAGTCTGAGCAGCATCATCTCATCCTGCTTGTTGGCCTTGGAAAGGTAGACAAAGCCCTTTTCATCTATGCCTCCACATGAATCAAATATCCCTGCAAGATAGCTGGCTGCGTAGTCATTCAGGTATCTATACCTGTCAAGCTGTTCCTTTTCTATCTGCTGGAAGAATTTCCTGTATGCGGTATGGTAGAAATAGATCTTATCGTCATCATTAAGCATTTTGTCAGGTGTCGTTAGGCCTGTGTCCAAAATGCCTTTTGAAAATATCTCCAGCTGGGTTTGCTCACCGTAAATGCCTATGCCGTCTTTGGTCCTCCTTTTCCTCCAGAATCCTATTATGTAGGACAATTCCGGGCTGAGCCTGATTTTCATTTTTACACCAGTGGCATAAAGCCTAGCTTATTTTGTTTTTCCTGTTCTCAACATCAATCGTTTTCTTAACGGGTATTCCGAGGTTTTTTTCTTCAGTTTTTGTCGGTATCACGATACTTTTCCTGCCTCGTATGACCTCGTCTATCTCATCTGCCAGCAGCTCATCTATGTGCGCTGCAAACCTGTGCGCAGTTTTCTTTGAAAGGTAGGCACGTGAAAAAA
This sequence comes from Microcaldota archaeon, assembly GCA_964495395.1. GTDB lineage: Archaea > Micrarchaeota > Micrarchaeia > Anstonellales > Bilamarchaeaceae > DATDYG01. Next base: position 19,994 of record CAZBWC010000002.1, on the reverse strand, counting down.
TAGCCTCGAGCTCTTTTTTTTCTGTATTGCCAAATGGCTGTTTTTCATCAGCAATTCTTTGAGATGCTTTCTCGAGAATTCCTGCAAGATTTTCTATGTCAGTCCTGCTTGCGCCCCCTGCATACAATGCTGATAAAAGGCCCTTTGCAAGTATCAAATTCCGCTTTCCTGTCCGTGTAAGAAGGTGTTCGAGCCTCTTGCTATCCATGCCGGGCAGCCTGCCTTTTTTTACTGCACCCATGACCCGCTGCGCGAATTGCATGAACGACCCAACTAGCTTCATGTGGCTAAATTGGAAATAAGCTTATTAAAAGCTTCCTAGTCAGTTTCTATTGTCTGCTAATCCTCATGGCACGGTTAAGTGAATTATTTATGGAATCTGGAAACTCTGGCAAAGCTGAAAATTTTAGCGCTGAGGGCGGAAGCCGGCCTATAGAAAAAAAGCTGCTCGAGAAATTCCCAGCCGATGTGCTGGAGCAGAAAATTGATGCCAAAATATCTGAGTTCCAAGGGCTTCTGAACAGGGACGTAGCCATAAAAATAATTGCCAAGGAAGAGGGCCTGTTGCAGCAGGAAGAGCGCGATTACCTGATAAAGGATATTTTCACCCAGGCACGGAGGATACGTTTATCAGCCAAAATTGCCGGAGTTTTTTCAATCAAAGAGTACAGCTCAGGCAACCGCTCAAGAACAGTGCTTTTACAGGATGATACTGGTGCCATGCCTCTCACTTTATGGAATGACCAGATTGCTGCTGTGGCAGGAATAAAGTCGGGTGATACTGTAGCTATAAGCGGGGCATATGAAAAAAACGGAGACCTTCTCCTTCAGCACACTGGCAGCATAAGTTTGTCTAAGCAAAGCCCATTCGATTCCCTGGGTTCGCTTGTTGCCGGTTCTACTGTTACTGTTAAGGTAGCAGTGTCCTCACTTGAGGGCAGGCGGGATTATTCAAGAAACGGCCAGCGCAAAAGTTTTTTTTCTTTCCGTATTTCGGATGGCACTACTGAAGCGCGATGCCTGCTCTGGGATGGCATTGAGCGTGTCGAAGGCCTTGCTGTGGGGGATGAGATGGTGCTTGAAAACGCGTACGTAAAAAACGGCGAGCTCCACGCTGGCGCAAATACGCGTATCCTTGTAAAAAAATCAGGTGTTCTGCGCGGTAAAATAACCTTCCTTGATGTAGAGCATGGCCAGTTAAAGGTGGTTCTGGACAGCGGCTCTGCGCTGCTCGGGCGTGACAAGGCGCTGAAACTTCTTGATGCTGCACTTCCTGATGATGTCAGCCTGGAAACAATTGTAAAACTTAAAAAGGATTCATTGATAAATAAACGCATCGCAATAAACTGAGGTGGATGTATGGCGGTCACGCTAAAAGTTTCAGAAGCATTCCAGAACGATATCGGCAGGGGAATCGCAAGGCTCGATTCAAAGGCAAAAAGCAAGCTCGGTGTTTCGACCGGCGATATAGTTAAGCTTACGGGAAAGAAAAGTGCGCTTGCAATAGTCTGGCAGGCCCATCCTGATGATGAAGGGCTTGAAATAATACGTGTTGATGGCATACTGCGCCAGAATGCCGGAGTCAGCCTTGGAGACAAGTTGCACATCGAAACCGTGGAAGTCAAGGAAGCAAAAAAACTGGTTCTTGCACCTAAAGAGGCGATGCGGTACTCTTCTGGCTTTGACCAATATGTCAAAAAGCGGCTTATAGGCAAGCCTGTTTTGAAAGGCAATCTGTTGCCAGTGGGCATATTCGGCACCTCTATCCCTCTTATGGTTGCACAAATGTTTCCTCAGGGTGCTGTAGTAATTTCTGAAGAAACCGAAGTTAAGATAAAAACAGAGCCTATGAAGGAGCTAACAAGCGTTCCCACTATCACTTACGATGATGTTGGCGGGCTGAAGCCAACAATCCAGAAAATGCGGGAAATGATTGAGTTGCCATTGAGGCATCCGGAAATTTTTGAACGCCTGGGCATCGACCCGCCTAAGGGCGTACTGCTCTATGGCCACCCTGGCACTGGCAAGACATTGCTTGCAAAGGCTGTCGCCAACGAAAGCGATGCAAATTTCTTTTACATCGGAGGCCCTGAAGTGATAAGCAAATATGTCGGCGAAAGCGAGGAGCGCCTCAGGAAGCTTTTCAAGGAGGCTGAGGAAAATGCGCCTTCAATAGTGTTCATAGACGAAATCGATGCCATAGCCCCGAAGCGCGAGGAAGTTTTCGGAGAAGTTGAAAAGCGCATAGTCAGCCAGATACTTACACTGCTCGATGGCCTTAAGGCACGCGGCCAGGTCATTGTAATAGGCGCAACCAACAGACAGGATGCCCTGGATCCTGCATTGCGCAGGCCTGGAAGGTTTGACCGGGAAATAGAAGTCGGCATTCCTGACAGGAAAGGCCGCATGGAAATACTCCAGATACACGTGCGAAGCATGCCTCTTGACAAGAGCTTCAACATAAACGAAATAGCTGCAATAACCCATGGCTATACAGGTGCTGACCTTTCACTGCTTACCAAGGAAGCTGCGCTCAAGGCACTCAGGCGGGTGCTGCCTGAAATGAATTTGGAGGACGATCTTGTATCTCCTGAACTTCTTGACAAGCTTAAGGTGTCGCAAAAGGATTTCTATGCCGGCATGCTGGAGATACAGCCCTCTGCACTCAGAGAGCTTTATGTGGAGCGTCCGCAGATAAAATGGGCTGACATTGGCGGCATGGAAAAAGTCAAAGCTGATGTGAAAGAGGCTGTTGAGCTGCCACTCAAGAACCCGGAGGTTTTCGAGTCAATGGGCATCAGGACTATAAAGGGCATATTGCTCTACGGTCCACCTGGTACAGGTAAAACACTCATTGCGAAGGCAGTTGCAAACGAGACTGAAGCCAATTTCATTGCAATCAACGGCACGCAGGTATTGAGCAAATACGTCGGCGAAAGCGAGAAGATGCTTCGCGAGCTTTTCAAGAAGGCCCGCATCGCTGCACCGTGCGTTCTTTTCATAGATGAGATCGATGCAATCGCGCCAACACGCTCCGGCCACAGCGACCAGGGCAACCGCGTTACTGAACGGGTAGTCGATACTTTGCTGACCGAGATGGATGGCATGAAAGCTCTTAAGAACGTTATTGTCATTGCTGCATCCAACCGTCCTGACATTCTCGATCCTGCATTGCTCAGGCCGGGCAGGTTTGACAAGGTGATAGAAGTACACACTCCTGATGAGCCTGCACGATTGCAGATACTTGACATACACACCAAGAAAATGCCTGTTGACAAGTCAGTGGACCTGAAGGAGCTGGCAAAGCTTACTGAAGGCTATACTGGTGCTGACCTGGAGAACCTCTGCAGGGAAGCAGGCATGGATGCAATACGTTCATCAAGCAAAAAAGTCTCTGCCCAGAATTTCATGTCCTCTTTCAAATCCCTAAGGCCAACTGTGCGCAAAGAGGATTTGGAAAGCCTCGACAAGTTCAAGTCTGCAGTAGTGAACATGTACAGGTGAGCCGGGTGGTCAGTTGCGCATCATGATATTTGCAAAGGTTTTTGTGCTTGCAGCGGTGCTGTCACTGTTCGCATATGCGCTTACGCCCATCGGACTCACGGCACTGCTAAAATACCTTGCACTTGGCCTTGCGGTTTCAATAGTAGTTGCACTTGCATATCCTGAATTGCGGGGCATACGCTCTGGCGATTCCGTTTCAGTTGTTTCAAAATCGCCTTCAATTCCGTTTCTTATCGGTAATATAGGGAGGGCAATCTCAGCCGGCAGGAAAAATAGTGAAATAAGGATCCGCCTCAATAGCGGCGGGGAAGCAGTATGCGTGGTTGAGGGGTACGAGGGCATACTATCCCTGCCAAAGGTGCGCATAATATACGAAGAAAAACTGGTTGAATAAAATGGTGTTACATCTTGAAAAAGGCGAGCTTAAGGAAATAGCCATATCTGTTTTTGCAATAAGCCTTGCGCTTGCAATAGCAGGCGGAGGGCTAGGGGTGCTTGTAGGCTACCCTGATGTGCTGCTGCTTCTTTACTATCTGCTAATCACTGTCGGCTCTGGTTTCATTTTGCATGAGCTGTCACACAAATTTGTTGCAATCTACTATGGTGCGCGTGCGCGGTTCAGGATGTGGGTTTCAGGACTCGGCATGATGATGGTGCTCTCAGTGCTTGGCATGGTTTTTGCGGCGCCAGGGGCTGTTTATATCTACACTTTACCTGGCGACAGCGTGCGCATCACAAAGCGTGAAAACGGCATCATCTCTTTGTCAGGCCCGCTTACTAACATCGCACTTATGTTCGTGTTCCTGTTTCTCGGAATGTTTGCACCTGTTTATTTTTATCCGTCAAAATTCGATTACGAGCCTCTGGGATTTGTAAATAACAACATCTGGTTTTTCGGGAGCTGGATAAATTTCATACTCGCATTATTTAACCTCCTTCCTGTTTTTCCTCTTGACGGCAGCAAGATATTCCACTGGAATTTCCTTGTATGGCTGTTTGTTGTCGCGTTGCTGTTGCTTATAGGGCTCTTCATATTGCCACTGGCATATCTGGTCATGGTGCTTATCTTCATGCTGGTTATGGTTGCAATTTCAAGGCTGCTGTTTTTCAGGAGGAATTGATGGTATGCCTGGAATGCGCGGTGCGGAAGCTATTTTGTCATCAGGGAAATTCCTTGGAAGAAATGTCGTTATAAAATCCAGGTTGCCCAAGAGCTACCGCGCAAAGGCACTTGATACTGTATTGCGCACAAAGCGCACGCGGCAGGAAGCGCGCTTATTGCACAAGGCAAAAGAGGCAGGCGTTCCATGCCCTGTTGTTTTTGCAGTTGATGACTTTTCGATTACTATGGAAAAAATAAGCGGAAAAAGGCCCTCATCTAAAGTGCAATTTGCCAGGGCAGGCAAATATCTTGCCAGTTTGCATGGCGCAAATATAGTGCATGGCGATTACACTCCAGCGAACCTCATCTCTAATGGCAATGCGCTTTATGTAATAGACTTCGGCCTTGGATTTTTTTCAACTGACATAGAAGATAAGGCAATAGATGTGCTTACCATGCTGAAATCTATTGACGCTGCTGCTGGAAAGGAATTTTTACGTGGCTATGGTTCATATGCCCAATATGGGCCAGTCATGAAGCGCATCGAGCAGGTGAAATCCAGGGTGCGCTATGCCCAGGAATAAAGATTCTTAAAGACATATATCCATAATCTACAAGAGGCGATTCATATTCCTCGTTTTAGAAAAGACTTATCTGCGCTTAAAAAAAAAGTTCCGCTTCAGAAGCTTGCTGCCAAAGGCAGTGGAGATGTCTTCTTAGGTGCCCGTGTGCTTTCTGAAACTATCATGAATGGCCATGGGTTTCAATTCGGCCGTGGCTTTACCGGATGTTTGGATGTCCGTACTAAAGACGACCGATTCAGCCTTGATCCCAATTCCCGCCCTGATTACTGGACCAGGCCATTATCCTCACATGTATCCCTGAATGCAAGGCTAGGTCCGTCTAGAGGCCAGTTGGGCAGACGCCCGCTTCTGAATTCCATGGAGCTGATTCCACCGGAAGGATTCGTAGTTACTGGCGAAATAGATTACACACAGCATGCTTCGCTGCCACCTGGCGATACCTATGCTGGGGAAAGGCGCGAAGGGGTCTGGCAGGTGCGTTTTGATTTTGCTCCTGCTAGGGCGGAAGCGTTTAAGCTGACCGCTAGTCTGTCTAAGGATAACACACCCAGGCTTATGTTATAAACAGTGAAAGATACCTTTTTAATCGCTTTATAACACATAAGAAACATGAAATACCTCAGATCCAGAAATGTTCATGCTATGGGTACAAGAATTCAGACAAGAAATCCCCGCATGATTTTCGCGCGTTTCAATCGCGGTGGTTCTGAAGGCATCAGAAAGCCACGGCAAAAAACATCACGCCCTGCACAAAGCTCTAAGGAGTTCAGAAGAAAACTGGATCTTTTTGTCCTGGCCAAAGTCAAATACGCGGTTACTGCCAAGGGCAAGGCGGAAGAAGGCGAAGCTGAAATCAGAAGGCGTTTTGATGCTGGTGAACTGGAACAGCTTTATGACCGAGGACAGATAACCCGTTCGACATATCCTATATGGACAGAAGCCGGAGCACGAATGGAGGTTGTACGAATGCTCGTTACCACACTAAAGCTGGATCCCAGGGAACTGGATTCTATTGCATTTGTTGATAATGGGCTTGCAGGTATGCTATGTCGGCAGTATGGAGGTTCCCCGCACGAAGCCCTGGTAGAGGCGGGATATGCATACTCTGAAAGTGAGGCAATTGCCCACGCCCATGCTAAGGCGTTTGGAACAGAAAAAATCTACCCTTGGGAAATGAAAAGGAGTCTTGTGGGTTTTAAGCTGATGCGGGTTGCCGCAACTTCCTGGTTGCTATGGAAAACTGGCAAAAAACCCGGTCAAATCAACAGGAAAGATTTCGAGCATCATGGTTTGTTCGGCCTTCTTTCGCACCATAACACGTCGCCGTATCTGGCGTTAGTCGAAGCAGGTTATGCGTATTCAATTAACGAACTGCTGGCACACGGTAAATTGGGGCGATTCGGGACTGAAAAAATTTATCCGTGGGAAATGGCTCAGACATACCGCGGAGCCTTTAAGCAGCAGGCTGTTCGGAAGACTGCTCTTGATTGGCTATTATGGAAAACCCGAAAAAACCCAGGCCGACTCAGGAGGCATGATTTCACCAAGCATGGCCTGCGGTCACTCTTGCAAGCATCTCCTTTCAAGGCTCTTGTTGATGCAGGGTATGCGTTTTCCATAACAGAGGCCAAGCGGCATGCCCAAAGAGCTGAGTTTAAGTCCAGCAAATTATATCCGTGGCAAACTACTACGCCTGATTATCGTGATGGTGGAGTGCGGATAGCTGCAGTTAAATGGCTACTATGGAGAATTAAAAAAAGGCCTGATGAGGTAACTAAAAGGGATTTCAGGAGCTGCGGATTGTACGGGTTACTAAAAGGCCATTATTCCGGATCTACCTATCGGGCATTGTGTGATATAGGTCGTGCACATTCCCTAAAAGAAACCTTGCAACATGCTCGAATAGGCCGTTTTAACTCTAAAAAGCTTTATCCATGGGAATTGAAAACCGCCCCACAGGGCTTTTATAATATCAGGGCTCATCGATTGGCTGCTCGAGCATGGCTTGCATGGAAGACTGGCAAAAAGCCTTCAAAGCTTTCGACTTATGATTACAAGAAGCATGGCTTAAGCGGTATCGTTCGTAAGTATTCAAAAGAACTAGTTGCCTAACCCTCAGGCCGCCACCTTGCAATAGTTGTTATAGTGCCTGTTTTTTTGCTTTTGATTATTTTTCTTATTCCTGCTACGACTTCTCCAATTTCGGTATATGTGGCACCTTTTTTCTTCACTACGCTACTTTTCAATATGCCTAAGCTGACCATGTTTACGGTTGCTTTTTTGGTTGCCCTTGCCATGGTCTTTGTCAGCTGCCACAATGCAGTTTTAGCCATGTAATAAGGCGTAGTCATTTTCGGCGCCAGCGTCTCATCACAGCCGACCGAGCCTATATTGAGTATCCTGCCATTTTTCATATGCTCTAGCGCAGCCTTGCTGCACATGAATGCAGTGCTTACATTGTTTTGAAAAACTTGTTCAATCTCCTGCACCTTAGTTTCCAGTATTGGCTTATAATGAAAATCGCCTATATTGTTTACCAGCACATCTATTCGCCCGAATTTTTTTATCACTGAGGCAATCAGCCTGTTAACGTTTTTTTCTTTAGTTAAATCTCCCTGAATTGCAATACATTTCGGATTTAGCATCCTGAGTTTTCTGAGTGTTTCGCCTGCCCGTTTCCTGCTTTTATTGTAATTAATGGCAACCGCATAGCCGTCAGCTGTCAATGCTAATGCAATCTCTTTGCCTAGGCCTTTTGCTGCTCCTGTTACTATCGCTGATTTCATGTTTCTATCTTGCAGTAAGCGCTTAAAAACATGTCATGCACATACTATATGGGCTAGAGGGGGGCCAGGGGTCCCTGCTTCGCAAATCCCCTTTAGGCGACTCGAATGCCTGGGGCGTTGTCTTGGTATAAGATGCCCTTTATTATAGCCGTCGAAGCCCTGCCTTTCTTGACGTTATCTTTGTATGAACCGGGCCAGGTCGGAAGAAGCAACCCTAAGTGCAAAATGGCGTGCTTGGAAGACCCAGGGTGGAGGCAACTAATAAAGGCTCCTTCTTGTTTCAGGCCAGCAAACCAGGAAGCCCTTGAACCTTTTTAGGAAAATGGTTTGACAAAATACAACTATTTTGTCAAATTTTGACACGAAATATCGTGTCAAAGGTTCATCAAAAACGCTCTATTCAAAGTTTGATCAAAACCGCTTCTTCATATTCATCAAAAGAAACTTTTAGGAAAAGTTTCATCAAAACTTAGTATTCAGCTCATCAAAAAATCATCCTGCTGGGTTGTCCGCAACTTTTTTATATGTCGCCTATGACTCACTATCAAGGTGATCGAATGGGATGTTGTGGAACTTGTAAGTCTATAAACGGCGTATTGATGTTGGCAGGCGGTCTCTCACTGCTTGCGTTTGGCCAAGGCTGGTGGAGTAACGGCGGAATGGTTCACACTGTTGCGGGACTGCTATTCGGCATTTTGGGTCTGAGCAAACTCGCGCATGCTGCAGGAATGTGTTCCATGTGCAACAAAGCATGCAAGTGATGCCTGATCTGCAAACTCCTACGAGTGTTTTTTGTTAATTTTTTTTCTTTATTTTACGTCGTTCGTATCGAGTTAGGGTACTGGGTTTAAAAATTATAACCCTCTATCTATAGCATAATCTCCAATAACGGTGATACAATGGGCTTATTTGATAAGTTTCTAAGCAAGGAAGAATCCGAGGAAATACCTGACTTACAGGAAATTATGGAATAAGAGGGAGATGTCGTAAGCCCTCCTGCAGACTTTTACGTAAAGCGTATTGATCTCAGGAACGAGGGCGACGCCGACTTGGTTGTCAAGGAGCTTGGCCAGAAGAATATCATTATTCTTAACCTCGCACCATTGTCAAAACAGCCAAACAGGCTCAAAGGCATCATTGCGAAGATGAAATCCTATGCCACAAAGATGAATGGTGACATAGCATTGCTTTCTCCTGATTCGATCTTGCTTACGCCTTCGAACGTTAAAATCGTGAAGTCGAAGCCGATGGTCAAGAAATAATTTTTATTTTTCTTTATCTTTTCTATTTTTGGATTTTTGATATGCTACTAATGCCATCTAAAAATTTTTAGGCTGTTTTTTAAGCTGCCTCGCCTTTATCCACTATCCTGATAAATATCTCCTTGAAGAATTCGTCCTGTCGTATGTCTATATGGTTTTTTTGTGCCAGATGCAGCACTGCAAGCAGACTATGGAGTATGCCGCTGCCGTTTGCCAGGTGCGAAAACATAACAAGCCCATCGGCGTCCTGCAGCTCATGAAGCCTTATCAGCACCTCATCCATCTTCTTCTCGATATCCATGCCTGAAACCGGCAGTTCGACTATCATGTCTATCTGGCCTTTTTTCTTTACTGGCCTTTCAGTGTCATATCGCATGGCCTTTTCCATCTCGACCACAAGTTCGTCGAGGGTTATCTGCCTCTTTGGCATAAGGCGCGCTGACAATGTAAGTTGCGGTATGTCGTCAGGTTGATAATCCGACTGTTCGTCATAACCCGCTTCAACAGGCCGGACCTCCTCTACCACGAGCACCTGGCTTTTGTACCTTAAAAGTATCGATGCCGCGAGTATCACGTTTGCAGGCACCATAAGGTCAAGTTTTTCCATCTCCTTTACCTTTTTAAGGAAACCGTCAGAAAGGGCGACTATATCGATGTTCCACGGATCCAGCTTCTTGCTTTCTATCAGCCCGTAAAGCATTTCCTTCCAGGTCGGCTTGTTGACTAAGCTCTCTAGGAATAACTGCTGGGTCGCCATGCCTTTCTATTCACCATACGCACTTAAAAATTATTCGTCTATCTCTAGCAGCTTCTGAGATGCTCATTTCATATAACTGCTTTATAATATTTTTCTTCCTAGAAGTTAATATGAAATTTAATACGACTTTAGTTCTGGATATCAATGACCATTTTTCAACTGCATTGGACGAAGTCCTGCGCTCGGGCACTGTAATCGTGACCAAGGATGGCAAATATCACGGCCTGATAGACGACCGCAACATGCCTTCTGGCATTCAGGATCCGTCAAAGGCCAAATGCAGCTCAGTATGCATCAAGGCCCCTGGTATACTTCAAAACGCCTCTGCGATACACATGCTCTCTGCTTTCATGGCAGGCCATTTCAAGGGGCTGCCTGTTATTGACGATGTTGGCAAGCCGCTCGGAGTTATGTTCCGGACT
>CAZBWC010000002.1:6972-9567 GCA_964495395.1 Microcaldota archaeon | reverse complement strand
TCTTAAAGGCAAATTCGATTCCACGCATGGAAGTGGCTGAGCTCATGAACTCACCTGTATATACTATAGAAACTTCGGCAAGCCTGTCAGATGCAAAAAAGCTTATGAAAAAATGTTCTGCGCATCATCTTGTTGTTACCGACAAAGGTAAGCCTATTGGCATTGTATCGACGTTTGACCTGGCTATGCTTGTAGTTGAACCTAAAGGCAAAAGAGGGATGAGCCTGGTTACTGAAGTGGAAGGCCTTGAAAGCGAGAAAATCTCACTGTTCCTAAGGGAGAGGCTAAGCATCATCAGCCAGTCCGCCAAGCTTCAGGATGCTGCAAAGCAAATGGTTTCAGACAAGCTTTCAACAGATATTTTCAAATACCTCTTAAGCATAAAGCCTGATGCACTGCAAATTTCATTAAGCGGCCTTGAAGGCATTGACCGCGCGCAGTACAATGCTGTTGTAAATACACTGTCAACGACACTGGATAAGTTTGCCAAATCATTTACAATATCTAATGTGAATGTGCATATAAAAAGCGGTAAATCAGTTTATTCTGCAAAGCTTTCAATGCACGTTAACGACGCTCCAATGTCATTTAGTGCTGAAGACTACAGCCTTGACGCTACGATAGACCGGCTGTCTGAAGAAATATCCATCATGCTGCACAAGAAGAAAGACATTAAGGAGACCTCTAAAAAACCACGCGGTGACAGGGGATGAAGGGACAGGTAAGCGCTGAGTTGCTTGTGATTATCGGCGTCATCCTGCTATTGTTCATACCTATTCTAATTACCGTTTACGTCAAAGCCAACGAGGCAAACCTGCGCCTGATATCTCTTCAGTCCATGATAGCCCAGTCACGGTTGGCAAGTACAGTAAATTCAATCGGCTACCTCGGACATGGTGCAACCAGTCTGGCCGAAATTTATCTCTCAGGTGACGTGGAACAAATCGAATTCAGCCCTCTTGGCAATGGCGGTGAAATAGTTTTCAGCATACGCGAAGGAGGCGAGATAAGTGAAATCGCCGAATCGGTGAAATTTCAACTGCCTGCTGCTTCAATCTCCAACGTCCATCCTGGCCTTTATCGCTTTAGGATAACTAACGAGGCTGGTTCGGTTCTGGTTGAGAAACTAGAATGATGGTTGCTATATTTTAAATATTCCCCGAACAAATAGTATTTCATGGGGGGCCTGGATTTTGAAAGTACAGTTGATATTATTCTTCCTAAAAACCCATTTGACAGGATAATAGGGCAGGATAAGGCTGTAAGCATAGCGCGCGTAATCGCAAAGCAAAGGCGCAATCTTCTTCTTGTGGGCCCACCTGGTACAGGCAAGAGCATGATCGCCCAGGCAATATCTACGATATTGCCGAGGCCTACTCAGGAAATAAGTGTAATGCATAATGAAGAGCACCCTGAAAAACCTCTGATAAAAGTTCTTGGCCCTAACGAATTCGGCAATGAAAGCAGCAAGCCGCCTGCTCTGGGCAAAATAATGCTGCCACATGCCGTTCCTTCATTCGTTGCCGAGCGCCTTGGCTTTCGCTGTGGCAGATGTGGGGGCTTCAGCGAGCCCAGCTTTTCAATATGTCCTTCATGCGGTGCCGAGAAATATCTAAAGCAGATACATATGCGCATTGGTGAGCTACACAGCAACGTCAATACGCCTGGCTCTGAACCATTGTCTGTTTCTACCATGAGAAGAATGCCTGATGGCAAGGAAGAGCGTGTCATATACGAAAAATCAGCAGAAGGCAAGCTCATAATGCTCAACGAGAGCGACCTTACGAAACTTGCTGAATTCCGGCAAAAGACAAAGCGTAAAGTGCTTATTCCGCTCAATCGTTCCACATTTGTCCAGGCGAGCGGTGCAAGCGAAACCGAACTGCTCGGAGATGTCAAGCACGATCCCTATGGTGGCCATCCCAAACTGGGCACACAGCCATACATGCGCGTTGTGCCTGGTGCTGTGCATGAGGCACATGAAGGGGTGCTTTTCCTTGACGAGCTTTCGACACTTGGCAATATACAGAAATTTATCTTGACGGCCATGCAGGAGAAGTATTTTCCAATTGTAGGCCGCAATCCTACGAGCAGCGGCGCTGCAGTTCGGGTTGATGCTGTTCCATGCGACTTTATTTTAGTCGGCTCTATAAACATCAATGATCTTGGCTCGATAATGCCTCCATTGCGCTCGCGCATACGCGGTGACGGTTATGAGATACTCATGAACAGCCACATGCCGGATACTGAGGAAAACCAGCTTAAGATGGCACAGTTCATAGCCCAGGAAATTGTCAAGGATAATAAAATTCCTCATGCTCATAAAGATGCTGTTGAAGAGCTCATTTCAGAGGCGAGGCACACTGCCAAAAACGTTGACAAGGTAAACGGACTGAGTCTCAGGCTTCGCAGCCTTGCCGGAATAATCAGGCTTGCCGGGGATATTGCCTTATCCGAAGAAGTCGGATTAATACGCAAGGACCACATCGTAAAGGCGATGCAGAATGCGCGCAGCATAGAAGAACAGCTGACTGATAATTATGATAGCTGGTGGAGCGCAGGCTCGGCCGATTTCGGGAATAAGTCTGCAAAACC
>CAZBWC010000002.1:0-6962 GCA_964495395.1 Microcaldota archaeon | reverse complement strand
GAGACTGCGTGATTGGTATTTTCGATATGATTAAAAACAAGCTAAGGCATATTCAAATAGGTGAATCAGATGTCTGAAAATAGCAATGCAACTCTGGAAGAAATACATAAAGACGTAGAAGAAATCAAGAAACAACTATCCTATCTAAGCTCCATACTGATTGAAAAGATGTCTGAAGAGGACATGCGTGATTATGAGCAGGCTCTCAAAGAGCATAAGGAAGGCAAATCCACTAAATTATCGGATATGGGTTGGTAGTTATGCCTTACGTTTTGCATATCTCGAACAAGGCAAGAAAATTTGTTGAGAAAAGTTTTCCTGATTATAAAAAAATCTTGAAGGTGCAGCTCGAAGAACTTGCATCAAACCCTTATCCACGCGGTTCTATACCACTTGAAGGCAAGCCAAACTGTTATCGCATCAGAGTCGGCCCATTCAGAATTCAGTATGCTGTATTGGTAGAACTCAACGAGATACTGGTTTTCAAAATCTCACGAAGGAGCGAAACTACCTATAGATAAAACTAGTACTGAAACGGTCTAACTCTCTTTCTCACTAATACTAAAAATTCTGTTTCCAAGCATTGGTATCAGCCTGTTTTCGGCCTTTCTCAAATGTTCATGAAATGTCGAGACTGAAACACCTGCTTTTTTTGCCAACTCACTCAAGTCGGTTTTTCTTGGATACGAATAGTAGCTGTGCGTATATGCGAGCCTAAGGGCTTCCTTCTGGTTCATTGACAATCTTGGAGTGGCATTCTGAATATAGACCTCATAAATACTTCTGTTTGATATGCCCAACATCTCGGCATAATCCATGTGTGCCGTTACCTCGTCAAAAAACCCTGTGAGGACATCTTTATCCCATGCAGCCATTTCCCAATACTCCCGCTTGTCTTTGGAATTTACCGTGGGCTTAACGAAGAACATCTTGTGATTGGTATATAGCTGTACGTGCTCGCCTTCTTCCATATCCAACTTATATTCATAAGCAAAAAAATCGTCGTTGGCATCTATGTTTGTGATGTTTTTATCCTTATTAAAATCTGTCATGTATGCGTTCTTGTCCTTTTCATTGCCGAGAACTCTACAGAGTGTGGTGACGTATTTGTATTGCCCTTCAATGTAAAATCCAAGAGGATAAGAAATTACATCGGTGTTATGCTTGACGCAGCAGTTGACACATGGGCAGTCTTTATGATACAGACTGAATTTTGCTATCCACATAAATATATATTGTTTATAACTATATTTAAATCTATCTTCTGAGCGCCTCGACAAGCATTTTTCTATCCGGCCTTATTTTTTTGGCTAGCCCCTGCATCCCACTGGGCTGAACAGCCTTTCCAGATAGTTGCACTGCCTTTTTCATCATTTTTATCACTTAACTATTTTACACGTTGGATGGCTTATTTTTTTACCCGAAACTGTTCGGCTAAACCTGCAATTCAGGCATGCTTGGATTGAGTTCATTTATCTTTGTCCACCAATGCTCTATTCTCTGCTTGCCCAGGTGCCTGGTTTCTGTTATCGCCTTTCCGTTGAAAAATCCCCAGTCATGAAACGCATTGGTGTTTCTTTCAAACTTGATACCATATTTTTCCGGGTTTTTGTAATACGGAGTCCCCGGAAACGGTCTGAACATAGAAACGGTGGCAAAATCTAATATCCTCAGATGCATGAGCCTGCTGATATCGTTATACGTGCTTTCTAATGTTTCTTCTGTGTCATCAGGTCCTCCTGTCATCACAAAAGCAGTAGTGTCAATTCCTGCGTCTTTGATTCTGGAAAGTGATTCCTGCGTCTTGTTATGCCTGAGTTTTTTTCCATACCTGTCCAATGCCTCTTCTGAGGCGCTTTCATACCCTAGGCCCAGCGACCTAAAACCAGCTTTGCACATCATTGCCAGTGTTTCTTCATCTACGCAATCGAGCCGCGCCATCGCAATAAACTGGCCTTCAATTCGTTCCTCAATAATCCTTCTACACAACTGCCTCGCATAATTGCTATCGCCTGTGAAAGTATTGTCGGTGAAGAAGAATTCTCTAAACCCTGCTCTAATCGCATTTTTTATTTCCATTATAACTAGTTCAATCTGTTTCCTTACTGGCCTTCTGCCTAATCCCATTTTTGAAGTGCAGAATGTGCAGTTGAATTCACAGCCACGCTCGCTTTCTATAGGGTATAGGCCGTTTGTGTATGCTTTCAGATACGGGATCATGTATATGTCAGGAACAGTCATTGGGCCGTAAAATCCGGTTTGTACCCTATCTATTGATGGCACGAATTCTGATATGCCCTCTCTCATGTTCGTTGGGTTAATTCCCCCTACCAGACTTTCTGCTCCTGATTCTTTGGCTCGCTTTGCCAGTTCTTCTATTACGTCGAGATTGATTACGGTATGATTTGAGAAGCCAATCAACTGCGGTTTCAACTCTGCCATAATCTCTTCGAATACAGTAAATGCATCATCCATAATTGCCAGGTCCAGAACGTTTGTATGAACTCCTGATTTTCTAAGCTTGGTGGCTATTGATAACAACTGGGTCGGTATCATTGGGGCAACTGTTTTGTCATAACAGCTATCCCTGCACATTGGAGGATTCACTAGCAGGCAGCCGAATCTCGCATTTTTTCTGGAGCCTGAAACAGCCACTAAGTGTTTTTTCATGTTTTAATTTGGCTGTTTTTACGCATAATGTTTTACCCGAAGCTGTACGGTTTTTGGCCTATGCTACTCCAATTACCCTGCAAGGTGCTCCATCTGCATTTCTTATCTTCAACGGCATGATAATGCATTTGAACCGCTTGCCTTTTAGCTTTTCAAGGTTCACCAGGTTCTCAACAATAAGTATGTCGTTTGACAGCAATATTTTATGTACTTCATAAGGTTCATTGTCTGTAGTGAATGAATCTATGCCTACCACGCTTACTTTCTTCTTTACGAACTCTTCAGCAGTTTCTTTTGTTATTACTGGGTTGTCCTTGAAAAAATCCTCTGAATGCATCTTTTTTGTCTGTCCAGTTAACAAAAGGACGATATCGCCTTCTTTTACCTGTTTCAGGTCCGGCTTAATTATTTTCTGGCCAGCGACATCCACCACAATCGCTTCGCCAACAAGCTTCTCTAAGGGGTAGTCATCAAGTTTTTTACCGTTTTTGAGCATGTGGTACGGGGCATCTATGTGGGTGCCAAAATGAGAGTCAAAAGCAAGGTTTTTCTTTTTGATGAAGCCCTCTTCAGTCATTTCCTCTATCTTTTGTTTCGGGCTTCCGGGAAATAAGGGCGTCTTATCATCTATAAACATTGATAAGTCTACTATCATTTTTTCTCCAGCTCCTTGAGCTTTCTCACGAACATGTCTGATGGCATGTAGCCTTCCAGCGCATTCTTGCCGTTGACTATTGTTTTAGGCACGCTCATGATGTTGTATTTGTCTGCTAATGCACGGAACTCCTCAACCCTTATCATATCTGCCTGTATGTGCGGATTGCTCATTGCCATGCCGTGTGCCAGCTTTACCATGCCTGGACAGTAAGGGCATGTTGATGAAACGAAAACCTGCAAATGCATCGGCGTGCTTATCTCCTGCGCCTTGTGTATTATATCGTGAGGTATGCTGGTATTGCCATGGGACAAATCAGCTATGTCGCTAAGGAAAACGGTGAATTCCTCTCCTGCTGGAAGGCCAAAGAACCGTGCCTGCTTCCCTTCCTTGTTTTCAAGGATTATTGCAGGGGCTATATCTACTTTGTATGCTTTTGCCCTGTCCGCATTATTCTCTATGCTATAAGATTCAAAGGAAAACTTGGGGCTTAGTGCTGCAACTTCCTTCGCAAACTGCTCTATATGCTTGCCATGCTCGCCTTCGGCTTCAGAGTTGAACACAACGAATTTCACAGGGCCCTTAAGGTTCCCTAGTCTTTTTTTGATTATTTCCATTAAGTCTGGGGTTAGAATCATTCAAAGCACCTGGTTAATACTAGACAGTAAACTTTTATAATTAACAAGTAGGTTGGAGGCTATTTGAAATCTAACGAACGCGTTTTGATCAAACTTAAAAAAGGTTTTGGGGTGCCTTTTCATAGATCTAACTAATCAGTTTTGATCAAACTTTTGCCAAAAGTTTGAGGGAGGATAGCGGGAATGGACCAAAAATCATAATTAGGGAGGTTAGAGAGGTGGGAGATAAAGTTAATGTGGTCCATTCCCCGCCTTGCCATGTTGCAAGTGCAATTTATGCTTTAGACAGGAAGTAAATTTTCCTTCCTACCTGCCTCTTTTCCAAGAGGCCCTGTTCATACAGTCTGTTCATTCTTGCCGAAGCTGCATTGCTGCCTTTGTAGTTGAAGCGCTGTTGGACGTCTTTTGCTGTTGCCTTTCCGGTTTCCTGTACATATTGCAGGATTTCTTCGTCTATTTCCGGCAGGAGTACGTCGGTGCTTCTTTCCTGGGTTTGTTGTGGTGCTTCCATTGCTTCGAGCTTTGCAAGTATGTTCTTCAATATCCTGTTGGTGTTTTCCCTTTCTTCAAGGAGTTTGTACACCAACTCTGCAAGGACCAGCGGGTCCTTGAATTTATCGATGTTCGCTTCAAGATCGCTTTTGATCTCTTCGCGGATGTTAGCGTTAGATTTATATACGTTATCTTCGTTGTTAGTCATTAATATCACCTTTGAGATGCCTGATGAAACTTTGATTTCATCGTTCGTTTGAGTTCTTACAACGTTGCGCCAATGTCGCGCAACTATCATGATATTATCATGACACATTTATAAAGCTATCGGACGTTCAGTAGTTCCGAAAGTAACTCTATTTTTTTCCATCTCGTAAATTCTTATTTATCCTTAGTTCTAACAAAACGACAATTTCATGATAATACTGCGAAACTAAATGATTTGGTGCATACACTGCCTTAAACATGAGAAAATAGTAATCATGTTTTTTCAGACAAAAGCTTTCCAATTGTAGTGTATGCTTCCATCAAAGCATCCTCCTTGAAAAGCATCATCATCTCTGCACCGATCGTATGCATGGATTGTATTGAAATATTTTTCAGTGCAAGTTCCCTTGTAATCCGATAGTAAATACCGGGCATGTCCTTAGTTACTTTTGCCCAGTTTACTGTAACATATGCTAAATTATCGAGTTCAGAAGTGATTTTCTGATTTGTAATTGCTTCCAAAACGTATTTTTTATTAGTCTGATTGGTAAAAATAACTATCTCATAAGTACCTTCAACCACTGATAAAAATTCTCCTTTATATCTTTTTATGTGGGCATAAAGATGGCCAAGTATCCTCTCTATATCTGGAGTTTTTTCAATTGCAACTTCGTAGATTTTTGTTTTGGTTGACACTTCTATATCTGTAGGAAAAGTCCATTTGAATACTGGTTTATCAGAAAAATTTTCTATAAAACTTCTTATTGCCATGCCAACTGCAGGAATCTCTGCTTTTTTTCCATACTTTTTCTCTATGGCTGGATGGATCTTTGTAGCTACCGCATTAATATTCGCTAGCTCTTGCTGTAGCATGTCTACGATTATAGGGCTTCTTCTGAGTTCTTCGTTTACTAATTCTTGTATTGTAGCCATAAATCTCTATATTGTTGATATGCTTACACATTTTTAAATGTTTGTTAAAATAATAACAGAAAGTATAAATAGTAACATAACCTAAATAGCTTTATGAAAATCGCAATTGTACTAACCGAAACACTTGGTCCAGGTTATCTGGCAAATGCTGCAGCATGTATTGCTTCTGGCTTGTTCAACGGAGAGCAAAATATTTTAGGCGAATCTATCGAAGGAAGCAATTTTACGTATATTCCCATTACTAAAATTCCAATACTCATCCTTAAACAAAACAAGAAATCCTGGAAAGAGCTTTTAGATCGCGCAAAGAAGAACCGATTAAAGTACCTTGTTTTTACACGTGAGGGGCAGTCAACAACTAGTTATGAGGATTATACTAAACGTGTAATCGGCAAACCAATTGACCAGGTAGATGTTTTGGGAATAGGTGTTTTTGGAGACGATTATTCCATAACCAAATTTAGCGGAGATTTAGGTTTGCTTAGGTAATTTATGAACAGTTTAGTTCGCTTAAGCTCAAGCATTGTAAGTACACGCGGTGGTCATATCGCCAAATAATCAGATACGAGTTCCTGCTTAAACTACAATCTCCTCTTCATCTTGAAACTAAGATTCGATTTCCTTAATCTGCTTCCTGTTTTTTATCATCCAGTTCATAAGCACAGGCGGCAGCAGCGTGGTCAGAAGAGCCATTGCTGAAATTATTGCAAACTCATTTGATGCCAGTACCCCGCGCTGCAAGCCTAGCGAGGCAACGATCAATGCAACTTCTGCACGTGGTGCCATACCGAGCCCGACTATTGCCGAGTCTAAACTGCTTAGCTTGCTTGCTATGCTACCTACGTAGCATCCGACAAGCTTAGTGGCTATGGCTATCACGCTTATCGCTAAGATTGGCATTGCAAATGCCATGACCTCCTGCACATCTACCAAAAGCCCTAAAGAAATAAAAAACACGGGGACAAACATTGTTTCGAGCGGGTAAATTTTCTCTTCTATGCTATCTACATGCTTGCTTTTTGTAAGCAACAGCCCGGCAAGAAATGCTCCTACTATCGCTGAAAGTCCTATGACCTCGGCAGTATAAGAGTAGAGGTGCAAAAAGGCTATGACTAAAAGAAAACTCGTGTTTTTCATCTCAAGCTTATTCAATATGTTCTGAACCACCCAATTGCCTACGAGTATACCTCCTCCTAAGAATACGATTGCCGCAAGCAGGGTTTCGCCAAGCGGTATTATGAACGTCATGAACTCGGGCGTTATGCCATTGATGAACACATCCTGGAAAACACCTACTAACTGGGGCAGCTCGTAGCCTGCAGGTCCATTTAGCACAACGGAAAGTACAAGAAGACCGAGTATGTAAC
>CAZBWC010000001.1:11472-30828 GCA_964495395.1 Microcaldota archaeon | reverse complement strand
ATCACACCTTGCGAGGTTGGCCTGATGTCGTTCCTTTGCAGCAACATTGACGTAATAAGCAGCATGGTCGTACCGCTCATGGCAGGTGCAGGCATCATAACCGCAATAATAGTGGCGCTTACCTATATGCTGGGAAATGCAATCAGCAATCCGAAGCTTACATTGTGGTCAAAAACAGAAGTTTTCCAGCTGCTTATTTCCGTGGCTTTCGTAATTATGCTATGGCTTGGTCTGCAGTATTTCTGCAGCTTCAATTTCCTCGGAGTACTTGAGGCTTTTGGCTTCGGCAGCGCCGTGTCGCCAGCAGATGGAGAAATGAGCATCTTTGATGCGGCAGAGGCATATCTGTTCCATGCCGGTGGGTACATAAAAACAATCATGCAGGCTGCAAGATATCATCTTTCGGGATATAATACGCTTCAGCTACGCACCCTCTGGCAGTGCGAAGATAACCCAGTAGTCAGCATAATAATGTGCATGTTTGGAACCTCGCTCGGAATGGGTGGTGGCAGCGGGGTGTCGGTTGCACCTGAAAGCGGTTACAGCTTCGCCATGGGGGCAATGAACATAGCATTCAATTCGCTGGTGTTTTCCTACATATCGGTGTTGAGCTACATGTTCATACTGAATTATGTCTATTCAGGATTTGCGTTCTTCTTCCTGCCCATAGGGATATTCCTCAGATCGATGCCGTATATGAGAGGCTTTGGCTCGCTTATGATGGCAGTTGCACTTGCGTTTATTTTTGTCTATCCGACTGTGTTGGCGATTTTTTACATTGACGCGTATGCGTTCAACGTCCTTAGCCCTGAGCCGTCCGAGGCGTTGCGCAGCTTTGCAGAAAATGAGTACAGGCTCGATGACATTGGAGGGCTCAGCGATGTGTTTGATATAGGGCTGCATGACAACATATTTGAATATGAAGAAGGCATGACAAGCAGGGAGTTCGAAGTGCTGCAGCTCACGGGCAACGCGTTCCTGCTTGGAGTCTTCATGCCGAGCGTGGCAATGCTTGCAGCAATAGGCAGCATAGCATACATGAACAGGTTCCTAGGCCAGGAAATAGACCTAAACAGGATAATACAGATGATGTGATATGGCAAGCTACCTTACATATTTCGATTCCGGAATGCCCTGGTATATGATGGGCATACTCGCAGCATTCGTAGCAATCATGATACATGCCCTGCTTTCAGCACTGGGCAGAGCTTTTGCGCTAAGGGAGCTGCAACACTATGCAAATGCAGAAATGCTGCAGGCAGGCGCGACAATGCTCATGGTCATCTTCCTGGTTTTCATAGTGAGCGAAGCACAGGCCTTTGCAATATCCTATTTCATAGGCAGTGGAGGCGGGGGAAGCGGCCAGTTACTGGCATGCGGAAGCGAGATGGTGCCAGTAGGCAATATGACTGATGCCCTTGACCTGTTCAAATGCAGGATGCAGAAAAATGCGCAGACTTTTGCAATATTGCAGGAGGATGTGATAACCTCTTCAGGAGACGCGCTTTTCCTCAAGAGCATTTACATGTCTCAGTTCGGCCTACCGACGCTTCAAGGCGGCTATTTTGGCGAGGTCTACAGGCAGATAGAGATAAACAGGTTGCTTATCTCCCTAAGCACCAACATGCTCATTGCCACAAACAGCATGATAGTGTTTGCAGATTATGTGAAAAACAGCATGTTGGGCTTTTTCCTGCCGTTTGGCTTGATATTGCGCAGTTTCCATTTCACACGCGGCGTAGGAGCGTTCTTTATTGCTATGGCGATTGGCTTCTATTTCATATTCCCAATATTTTACATAATAACAGACCCCGGATATGTCAAGCCGAGCTATGACGTGCCAAACTCAGTGCCGAACGAAGAGCTTTTTTGCTACCCAACATTCACAGGCATAGTAAGGCAACTCTCAGACCCTGAAACCACATATGACCTTACAAGGGGCAGTGGAGGCGGGGGCGGAGGAATTTCCATAGACACGCTAAGGAGCGACATTTCAAAGGTGTACTTTGCAGTGATACTGCACCCGTTCGTGATATTCAGCATAACACTGGTATTCGTCAGGCAGATGATGTACGTGCTTGGCGGCGACGGACAATACCTGTTGCGCATGGTCTCAAAAGTGATTTGATGGATGGCAAAAAACGGATTGCACTGATACTGGCTTTGTTGCTGATCCTTTACGGATGCACCAGTACCACCCTTAAGCCTAACCTGAAATACGGCTGCTGTGACCCAGCAGCGGCCGCAGAGGGCAGATGCGAGCTTGCAGGAGACACTGCAGAGGGCATAAGAGTAGAGACGACCTATGATTGTGACACAGATGAGGCATATAGCTGCGACGTAAGCATATCGAGGCCAAATGTGCGCGATGACGGCACAACTGAAAGAATCGCTGAGGATGTCGCAATGCCCATATGTACCGAGATAAGCGGCACCACCCAGTGCATTAACAACGAATGCGTTGCACAGGTATGCGGGCCGTTCAGCTACAGGCCGGCGCAGATACTCAGCTACAAGGACACCGCGGACCTGCAGAACGAGCTGCAGATGGGCAAGAGGGACAGCTACCCGATAGAGAGGGAGCTGGATGTCGAAAATCTTTATGGCGCAAAATGCACCATACTGCCGATGGACGACAAGTTCGAAAACGTCTTCAAGAACACCCAGGGCAGTTTCATAAACACATTCAGGTTCGGCATAGGCAGCACATTCGAGGATTTCGAAAAGTACAGGCAGATATTCCCGTTCACCGACAATTACTGCAATGTCAATTATGTCGATGGTGCAAAGGACAGGTACAGTAATTACTTTACTGATGCTGGCGAAAACGTCAGTGCAATTCTTGATGGCATGTCTGATCCGCTGTTCTGCCCAACCACCCAACAGTCGCCATTTAGGAACGACATTTACAGCGACAGCGTGGAAACGCCCAATTACAAATTTGAAATTTCACAGCGCAAAAGCGGCTCTGAAACGCTTTTTGAGTCAACGCAATTCGACAGGGATTTCTATGACCAGACGCTAAGATGGCTCTACAGGAACGAACTAAGAACTGCAAGCGACACTACCGAGCCAGTTGCTGCAACTTTTGAATGCGGAAATCCTGTCAAACCAGTGCGACTACAGCTTTTATCGACGAGGTATGTGCCTCAACAGGCTGAACAAGTGGGTAAACTGCGACTGTGACAGTAATGGCAGGAAATGCAATTCGGAAATATCAATAAACCCCGCAGCTACCGGCGTAACCAACCTCGACCAGGCAGTTGACAGATATAATGCAGGCGGTGACCTGTACTTTAAAGCCCCGCAAAGGGTTGACCTATATTACCACGAGTATAACCCGGTCTGTAATGGATTTGACGATGTGGAATCATACATAGATGCCTGCCAGATTGAAGAGGGAGAGTATAAGTGCACCCAGGTTACCAGCGGCAGGGAGTTCGGTGAGAGGGAATTCCCACACATGTACAGGTACAGCGAACAGATATATGTTAATGCAGTTACCGAGGGCGTAGGTTATCCGTTCTGGGATGAGCCTGATGAGCAAAGCACTTATGTCCTGGATTGCAATTATGGCGCTGCTGGCGAAGCAGTAAACTGCGTAAGGACCGAAAACCCGAATTCACGATTTACCTTTTATGAGAAGGGCACTCCGAACATGATAGGCCCTGCCGAGCAGAGACTGGATGGCGATTTCATGTTCGAATATAAGTGCGAGAGTGAAGGCGGAAGCAGCGTGCCCTGCCTGTGGCAGCGGAATATAGATGCTGGACCTGACACGGATGCTATGTCGCGCGGCAGCCAGGTAAGATTAGCATGTCCTACAGGCGTGTACTTCTTTGGAGAGGAAAGGGAAGTTGAATCTGCTGATGATGAGGCAGATACCATAAGCACTGCAGCGCTAAAAAGGGTATTCGGAGAAGGGCAGGAATATATAGGCTACACCTTCTTGTCGCCAGATGCTTTTGAACAGACAAACTTCTATCAGGCATGCGAGCTTTACCCAGGTGACTATCAGATAATCGAATTGCTTCCTGTTGATTATGGCAGCTCGCATGTCGTAGTTGTTGGAAGACCCCACACCGCAATAACAAATGATTGCGAAACCAGTGCAGGCGTGTGTAGCTATACCCCATATGAGGTGACCCGCAACTGGGAATATGCTTATGTTAGCGAAATGTACCAGAATGGAATGCCGCTTATAGGCCCAGGTCAGGGTGCTGTTCAGGAACAGATCCCTATTTGCGACACGTGGACTGATACTTTTGGAAAGGACTGGTTCACGAGATATGTATTGCTCATAAAGGACGCCGGAAACTGTAAGCTTAACGATGAGTCCGCGCTCGTAAACAAAGTATTCGGCTGGTGCGAAGAATGCAGCTACCTGACAATTGCACAGCAGAACGTAAGCACAAACACTGCAGGCTATGCCGATATAGATGAGGAAAAATACAAGAGCGAAGGCAGCAGCCCCTATGAAACCAGGCAGATATGCGCCGAGCTTCCATTCAGCAGCGGAGTGTACTGCAGGCTCTCACCTGGAGATGGCACTTTTGAAAGCATGTCATTTCAGTCACCGCTTGACCAGAACCCTGAATCCACATACCTGCTTGAGAAGCAGATAAAATATCTGAAAGAGGGCGTGATGCCTGTTCTGGATATGAGCGATGACAGCAACTGGGCAAAGGATGATGATGTAGGACCAGTATGGGATGCATATGGTGAAGCGGCTAATGCAGAAGATATGATTCGCGCTGAGGACGGGGATGAGTGGGACCCTGATGAGGACCTTGCAACGCTCATATATGAGGCCTCGCTTGACCTTGAAACAGTGTACATCATAGAGGCGGGAGAATTTGATTTCAGGCCGCTGTTGGGGGCCCCAGAAGGGGATGGCAACGTGGCCAATTTCGTAGGCACTAAACTGCTTAGTGCTGCAACGCACCTGTCTGATGCAAAGGTAAAGCTGGCTAATGCCGCACCAGTTGACCTTTTAGGCCCGGTAGAGCCAATCACTAATGAAGGCAGGCAGCTTATAAGAGAAGCACGTGATGAGCTGGAGCTTGCCTACGACGCAGTAACTGATGCAAAGCTCGCTATAGCAAAGGGATGCGAAATAATGACTGATGAGAATGCTGTAGACACAATCATAGCAAATCAGGAAGGATATTACGAAAACAACGATGTGGATGAAGAAAGATTCGCAGACGACCATCTGCCATTTTTCTGCGAGAGGTTCTTTGGCGAGGATTACTACCCTGATACAGTAATAGAAGAAGGTATGGACATAAGCAGGAAGATACCGCTGCAAACAAAAATAAACAACGCAATCAGCTACTTGTCAGGGGAACTCGATGACCTTGAAGATGCTATAATAACAAACGGGCCGGGCATAGTGATAGTTGATACAGTAGCTCTGGATGAGATTGACAGTGAAAAAGTTGACGAGATAATGACCAGGGCAATGGAAATAAGAAACGCCTGCGGAAGCTGTAGCACTGCATTGGCAATAGACAACGGCTTAGTGCTTGACGGTGATATAAGGCGCGAAAAATATGAACAGACACTCGCGCTGCTGGAAGACATTGATGATGAAGTGTTCGAAAACATAGACATTTTTGCCATAGGCTTCTATCCGACTGAATACATGTATGATTACGTAGAGGCCACTGCATCATCAGGTGGAGGGTTTAGCTTTGAGATAGATATACTTTCATGTGACATGCAGGCCGTCAACGACAAGCTGCTCTATGAATTGCAGGAATACGGAAACATAGCGCGTGTTGAATACCAGAAGATGGTACTGGTCAACAAGCTGTCAATAGACATTGGGACATATGAAAAATGCTGGGAAAGCGAAGAGGGGGAAGCAAATACACCATTGTACAGCCTGTTCTCAAATCTGCTTTCAAGGCAGCGCACCCTCACAAAGGCAGGCATAATAGGAATGATATATTCGGAGCCTGATAAGCTCGAGGAAGCAGCAGGGCACATGTATAACCAGCAGTTCTGCTCTCTTGAAAAAGCAACGCGCCTACTCGTTGCAGATCCACCTATGATGACATATACAAAGGTCCCGCTGCAGGAGCAGGTCAGCTGTGAAAAATGCAGCCAACTTCAAATAGCCCTAGGCCAGTGCAGCACAACATGCGCGAATGGCGTGGTATGTACCATGCCAGAGCTACAAACAGGAGACAGTGGCGAAAACTATGGCTGCCCGAAATACGGCTTCCCGCAGAGCCCGAGCACTGTCTGTACAGAGGCTGAAAAGGGATATTATGTGAAGTGCGAAATCAGATATGGCGACGGAAGGCTGGACTCAATAAAAGTAAGGCCACAGGAGCTTGATGCCAAATATCCCGATGTTATAGCGAGCCTGCCTTCGCCGAACCATTGCAGCGTGCAGGATGAAACAGGCAATTATACTTTTGTAAAGGCTGAAATAAATGGCAAGCCTTCTGCGCCCATAATCTTCAGCTACAGCGACGACCCAGACCAGGACTGCGGCGTACCTGACCCGAATGAAAAGTTGCCATACCAATGCGCCGGCAGCATACTGAATGTCAGGGGCTACAGCATGGACTGTGAATACAAGGAAGGATGCATTATAGATGAAGATTGTAACACAGGACAGATATGCCACGTTTCCACGAACAGGTGCTACATACCATGCAGCAGCTATCTTGGATGCGCTGATGGCAGCATATGTGACTTAACATTTGCGCCTGAGACAGGAGCATGCAAGAGCGAGGCATGCGACGCATCAACACCATGCCCAGAAGGGTATGCGTGCGACTCGAGAAAGAACGAATGCAAGCTAGAGATGATAGGCTCCTGCACTGCACCCTTCAGGCAAACAAATGTGCTTACACCCGAAGGCAGCATAGTACAAGTGTGTTATCTCCAATGCAGAAGCGGGGTTGATTGCAGCTCAGGGCAAACGTGTGATACCAGGGCAGACTATCAGTGCAGGAATAACTGCGCACAGTACACCGACTGCGGATCTAATTACGTATGCGACTTTTCAGCAGATGTATGTATGCCTGCCAGCTGTACCAGTTCTGACCAGTGCCCTTCAGGAAGCGGCTTCAGCTACGTTTGCGGCAACGATGACAATAAATGCAAACTAGTGCAAGAGACAGAAATAGGCGCACCTGCATGCAACTACCCGTTAATACCCAAGAAGATAACCACAACTGAGAGCACGACGGAAAATGTTTGCGTCTACGAATGCATAACAAGCGAACAGTGTGGCGCATTACAAGTGTGCAACAGTGTCAGCCACAGGTGCGTTGACGTGCAGTGTACGCCGCCCGATACAGGATGCAGCGGAGGGCAGATATGCGACCCGGATAGGTACGTGTGCAGAGAATGCGTTACAAACTCCGACTGTGAAGGCAGGCAAATCTGCAACCCGAGCACCTATACGTGCGAAGCAAGGGGATGTAGCTCTGACCTCGATTGCGTTGTCGGCGAGCATTGTAATCTCGATAGCGGCACGTGTATTGTTGATACTCCGCCGCCAGTAAGGTGCATAGCGGATGCACAATGCGGCGCAGCTAGCATATGTGGCGAGGATGGAACGTGTGTTCCTGCTGAATGCCTATTCGACGAGCAATGCCACGTCAACCAGATATGCGATGCAGGCAGATGCATTGGCGAGACAGGCAGCTGCTCGTTTGATTTCGAATGTGGGCTAGGACAACGTTGCCAGTCAGGCCGATGCGTAGGTGGAGGAGGCGGCAGATAAAATATTAATAAGATAGTGGATAGTTATGGAGTGCATCAAAGAGCGGAGTAGCAGGCTGAAATCATGATAAAGGGAAAAATACTGGTATTGGCGGCTATCACTTTATTGCTGTTAATAGGCATTTATGCAGCAATAGGAATAGAAGTAATAGAAGGCAGCACGTGCATTTCAAATTCAGAATGCGGAGTCAATGCAGTATGCTCAGAAGGTAAATGCGTTTCATTGATAGGTACCAACATAGTGGAATGCAGGACAGACAAGGACTGTTTGGGGGATGAGAGATGCCATGTACCTACAGGAAAGTGCACTTCCAGCAGCGACCTTGAACTGCGCACAATATTAGATAGTTGCGCGTCGTGCTTCAGCGCAAATGGCTTGTTCGAAAGCCTGATGTTCGTAACAAACAATGAAGAGCTTGTTTATGATATAACACTCACATACAGGAAAACGAATACTGATGGAACTGAGGGCAGGCTGCCAATGGAGTATTCGCCAGTTATTGCTTATTCACCACAGCTGGACCTGCTTTATAGGTCTTATACTGATGCAGAAGGATTGGCAAAATTCGACTTTTCTGACCTCGTTCCTGAAGACAGAACTGAATGTGTAGAATTTCTTTTTCTCTACTGCCATGCACCCAGGTCTTGCGGGCTTCAGCAATGCCTGGACGGCATAGGCGTCAATGCAACTGAAAGAGGGATAGACGGGCTTGAGGATGTACCCACCCAGGAAAGGACAGTGGTGCCTCCGGCAAGCGCAATTGAGCCAACTTTGGGAGATGCAACACCAACATCAGCAACTGCAATATATTGCCCGCCTGCTGTTGCAAACAACCTCGCAGGACCTGCTCTGTGCCTTCCGCTTCTCCTCATAGGGGCATTGCTCGGAGGGGCACTTTACATGTCAGGCAGGAATCCGTTTGCAGGATTTGACCTGTCGTCACCAAGGCTGCATAAGCCTTATCAGTATGGAGCGCATGTTAGAAGCGCACAGGTAAGCGTATCAGGCATAGTACAGGCAGCAGGAACTTTTGGTTCGGCTGCAAGAGGGGGAGGCCGGGCTGCAGAAGGCATAAAAGAAGGCGGTGGAATTGCAGGCAGTTTAGCCAAAGGTCTTAAGCAAGCAGAAAAGGAAACAACAGGGAGCGGAGAAGTATTCATAGAAGGCAGGGGATTTGTCAAGATGGGCAGAGAAAGCGGACTGAGCCTGCGCGGGCCCAGGAATCTGGTGAATCTTATAACTGGCGAGAAAGGAGCTTATGGAAGGATGGTCCGCAAGGAAGGCGGAATATCCGGAGGAGAGGGATTCTGGAGCAGTGGTAAAGACTCACTGGGCTGGGGCGCGGCAAATATTGCTGACTTGAAGAGCATTGCAAACGTAGCAGGAAAGGCAATTCCGATACTCCAGCCGATAGTTGGCGCAATACAGGCAAAATCAGTAGGTGACGCAGTAGGCGGATTTTTCATAAATGCGATAATGCTCAGCCCGTTCGGAATTTTATTAAGGGCAATTGACAGCTGGACCGGAAGCGACAAGAAATCAGGCACATGGCTCCAGGCTCTGGTTACAGGAAACTGGTCTTACTTATTCGGAGATTTGGAAGACGCATTCAAAATAACCGGCAAATACGCAAAAGGAGAGGT
This sequence comes from Microcaldota archaeon, assembly GCA_964495395.1. Taxonomy (GTDB): domain Archaea; phylum Micrarchaeota; class Micrarchaeia; order Anstonellales; family Bilamarchaeaceae; genus DATDYG01. The sequence goes on along the minus strand of CAZBWC010000001.1, from coordinate 21,435 downwards.
AATCCAGACTGATAAAGGCGATTACATCGTAATGCTTTCACCTGACGGCAGCAAGCTGATTGTGATACACGATGGCAATGGAGTAGACTTATCAACAGCACCCGAAGAAGTGAAAGCAGCATTAAGAGATGCACACTCCAGTATGGCAGATGCCATGTTTACCATTGTCAACCTGGGAAGCGCGAAATTTGAAAGAATGAAAGACAAGGCAATGGATGAGGCAATAACTGCATTAGGGCTTGAGGATGGCGCAGCCTCAGGAACAGCGCTAGGCACGGCATTTAGGGGAAGGTTCGAAAAACTGTTCAAGGAAGGCGGCGGGCTGGTAGTGAACCAGGATACGATATACTCATACGGAAACCTGCTTTCTGAGGAGGAGCTCACTGACATTTCAAAAAAAGGCGGAACAAAGGAGATACGCGCAGTTGCAACTGACATACTTGAGCGGATTGGAGATATGAAAGGCATTGACGTAGACTCATCCAGAAGAACCGCGCTCTTCAACGTGCTCAGCAATACGCAGGAGGCTGAGAAGCTTTATGCTGAAATGCCCGGAGGAAAGCTTTATGAGGCAATGGGCGGGCTTGACGGCATAGGCCAGATGCACCAGCAGGCTGCAATTGTAGGACCTATGCAACAGATAGCATTTGCATTGAGCATGAGAAATATAGATGCTGAAAGCGAAGATGCACAAAAATATTTTGCAAAAAGATTGGACAAGCTAGAGGATGATAAGAACAAGAATGCAGAGCTGATAGAAGCATACAAAGCGATGGTTGGAGCTTCGCCTGATAAAAAACTCGATGCAATGGAAACAATACTCGCAGATAAAGCCGAAACAAAGAAGTTGCTAACTGAGATGGACGCAAACATAGAGCTGAGCAGGGCTCTTGGCGGTATGAAAAACATAGAAGAAGCCCACAGGGTAAACATGGAGTACAGGGAGCAATTTGCAGATGTTTTCGGAGCAGTGAGGGCAGGCGCATCTGCAGGAGCCAAGGATGCATTTACCGATTATGCAAATGACAGGATGGAGCAGGCGCTCAGGCAACCCACATTTGGCAGTGAGGCAATCCGCACATATTCCGCATTCATGCCAGAAGAGTATCTAAAAACAAGGGCTGCAGAAGCAGCAGATGAAGGAAGAACAGCACAGGCAGAGATATACCAAAGCCTGCTTGCGCAGAGGCAATTGGGCAGTTATGATGAAACGGCACAGCAGGCTTATGCCATGTCAAAAGTATTCAACAACCCAAGCGAGATGGCCGCACTAAGAGACAGCCTCGGCATTGATACGCTTGTAGGATTCCAGAGGGAAGCTAATGCAATCAACCTTCAGGGCAGTGCGATAAACGCAGCAGGCCAAGTGGAAAGAGATTTCAGGCTTCTTGCAGAAAGGATGGAGACAAAGATGGATAGTGTTACAGTTGAGGCCAGCAATGCAGCAGTCACAGCAGCACGCGATGTGCTCGGTGCTTATAGCGCAGGAGAAGCTCTCAGAAGCGCACCGCCAGAGGGCATGCATGATTACGGCATAGCAGCCAATATGGCAGGTGATGCGCTGCGCATTAGTGTAGGGCTTTCAAGTGGCTCTGCTGCAATAGAGAGCTACACTGCCGAGTGGAAAGATGCTGACAGGCAAAAAATGCACAGTGAATATGTAGCGTTATACCAGCTGGCACAAAGAGAGGGATATGCTACAAATGATTTCATGAGTGCGACAAGCCTTATCCAGCAGGCTGCTGCATTAAAGGAAGGCGGTAGGGAAGAGGAAGCGACGCAGGTGGAAAAGTTCGTGTTTGGATATATGGAGATTACAGATGGCGACAGAAGAAAAAGCGTGCTTGAGTTCAATATGCGAACCATGGGAAAAACACCTGATGAAATCGAAAGACAGAGAAGCGAGACACCTCCGGCATACAGCATGTTTGCCGATGCAGCTGCCAGAACAGCAGGTGATGAAGAGCAATTTGCCAAGGTAGCGGCACAATTTGAGAAATACACTGAAGCAACAACTAGCAAGGCAAGACAGCAGGCTTATGACAAGGCAAATGAAATAAGGCTGGAAATGAGACAGGAACAGAAGATAGAAATGGCAGAGGACATGTACGTTCGCACAGGAAACAGGGAAATGATAGAGATAGTCGAGGGCGAGAAGGCTGAAAAGGAAAAGAAAAAGGGCTGATGAGTATGATTATTGACTATGAAATTGCAATAAGGCTGATGAGCACGGTGGTAGTAGGAATCGCAGTAGGCTTTGCAAGGAGGCACCAGAGTGCAGGGATACGCACATTCGCGCTCATAAGCCTGGGTTCAGGCATCTTTACCATAATGTCAATAAATCCTGAAGTTACAGGAGGCGACAGCGTCCGGATAATTGCTAACATAGTCACAGGCATAGGCTTCCTTGGCGTAGGCGTGATATGGAAGCATGGTGATAAGCCAAGCGGCATAACTACTGCAGCAGCCATATGGGTTACTGCTGGATTAGGTGTGCTTGCAGGCATGGGATTCTGGTTTGAGGCCATGCTAGGCACAATTTTAACCATGGCAATACTGTACTCAAAGGGCCCGCTGAAGAAGGCTGCAATAGAATAAGCGCAACCCTATTCATTCATCCTTTTAGTAAATTTCATGTTCTCGGAATAGTCAATAGGCACTTCGACAACTGATAAGCCTCCGCCTTTGACTGCCTGGGAAAGCACATCCTCAAGCTCGGAGACACGCTCTACGCGATAGCCTTTTGCACCAAAACTTTCTGCAAGCTTCACAAAATCAGGATTGTTAAATTTAACGCCAAACGGCTTCATGCCGTGCTTCAGCTGAGTCCATTCTATTGCACCATATCCTCCATCAGTCAGGACAACTGCGGTGAACTCAAGCCCTAGCCGCTTTGCGGTTTCGAGCTCCTGCACGTTCATCAGGAACCCACCGTCGCCATTCACAGAAAGCACCTGCTTTTCAGGAGCAGCGAGCTTTGCGCCAATTGCCCCAGGAAGCGAAATACCCATGCTCGCAAGCCCATTGGAAATTATCACGGTATTTGGCCTGTATGTGGCAAACAACCTCGAAATCCAGAGCTTATGCGCGCCCACATCCGAAATCAGTATGCCGTCATCCTTCAGGGCATTGCGTAATGCAACGAGCACGTGCTGCGGCTTGAATGGAAATGATTTTGCGAAATCATTGCGCTCAGCATTTATGTAATCCTTGAGTTTTTTCGGAGGGGTGTAGCTGCGCCTGGCTATCAGTTGTGCCAGCTCAGGAAGCGAAAACGTCAGGTCGCCGACTATCTCGAGCTCGAATGCATAATGTGAATCGATATATTCGGCAGGCATGGTATCTATGCAGATTATCTTCTTGTCCCTGTCAGGGTTCCAACGAAATGGAGAATACTCTACAAGGTCATAGCCCACGGTGATAACCATGTCCGCTTTTCGGAATTCCTCGAGTATCGGGTCATTGTCACGAAGACCGACAGTACCAAGGGAAAGAGGATGCTTACTGGACAGAGTGCCTTTGCTCATGAAGGTTTTTGCAACAGGAATGCCCGTAGCTTCGGCAAAAGCAAGCAATTCGCCATGTGCCTGCATGCGCACTACGCCATTGCCGCACAAGATTATCGGGTGCTTGGCGTCGTTGATTAGCTTTGCAGCGTTTTTGAGATAGTTTTCAGAAGGATGCCTGAGAGGCGCACGTACAATCTGCATAGGGCGCTCGCGGGTTTCCTCATTTGCAACATCCTCCGGAAGCTCGATATGTGTTGCACCCTGCTTTTCCTGCAATGCTGTTCTGAAAGCCTTTCGTACGATTTCGGGAACGCTATCCGCAGTGTTAATGCGAGCGTTCCATTTGGTTATTGGCCTGAATGCTTCGATAATGTCGATATACTGGTGCTGCTCCTTATGGAGCTGCTTGGAATCAGTCTGGCCAGTTATTGCTACCAGCGGTGAGTGGTCAAGGTTTGCATTCGCAACTCCTGTTGCCAGATTGAGTGCACCAGGACCAAGTGTTGAAAGGCATACGCCGGGCTTGTGCTTTATGCGACCGTAAACGTCTGCGGCAAATGCAGCACCCTGCTCATGGCGGGTCAGGATAAATTTTATGCCTGATGAAGATAGTGAATCAAGAAATTCGATGTTTTCCTCCCCAGGCAGGCCGAAGATATAGTCAACCTGCTCGTTTTCCAGGCACTTCACCATAAGCTCGCTCGCTTTCATCTGAGTCACTCCTTATTATCACTTTGTATCATTAAAACAAACATTTATAATAGTCTACTGAGTAACATATTGCATGCAAGCGCAATTAAATATAGCTAGCAGAATCCATCGAGTAGCTTTTCTAAAGGTTCTTAGAGTTGAAGAAGCAGGGCAGCCCACAGTAAGCTGCAGGGCTAAATCAGCAGCAGACAAATTAGTACTCAGGAACGTAAAGACAGTTGCACGAAAAATGCCTATAGAAGAAGGCCCTTATGCTGACAGAAAAGGAAGCGTAAAGGCAATAGCAGGCAGAATAGCTGAAGCAGCCAATGGAAATTTTGATTTGGAATTGGCTGCAGTTCTTGAACTCGTAACCCCTCAGAATGCCGATGTGGGATTGGGACATGAACATATGGGATTCCGAAAAATGGTAATGAACGAAGGTGCACTTAGGCAACATCCTGTTTTGATGACAGCAGGCGAAGTTGCATGCTTAGAACCTGAGGAGGTTGCACCTGGGATTAGGGCGGTGCAAATAACAAATGCAACTGAACTTTACATTCTTGCAGTAAGTGTACTACGCGAACTGGGCCATAATGCTTACTTTGGCTATATGAGCGGCGTGCCAACCAACGAGGAAGCTCCAGTGCTCCCGGCAATTCACATTATAAGGGAGGATGAATTGATTGTTTTTGACATTACAAGAATGCAAATACTAAATAGACCTCCGATACTTGCAGATGTTATGGCTGATGAAGGGGTGTATAGTTATTTGCACATGCAGCTTGCAGCAGCAATGGCACAGAATTTAGGCTATGAGCTTGTGGCAGGCATAAACAGCAACATGCAGGCTGCAGGGCTGGGCAGGCTAATGGAACAGATGCTTAGCGGATTTGGAATCGAAGAAGTTCGCAGGCCGTTGCACCCGTTTGACCTTTTGGATGAGCGCGTACTTCAGGTTCTTGAGCATCCATCAGGGTTTTTCATTAAAAGAGGCAAATACGGCATCATAACAAGAGAACAGAGTGATGCATTTACACGTGAACAGCGCCAATGGGCAGAGGAAAATCATGACGGCATAGTCGATAGGCTTCATGCAATAGCAAAAACAATAGATGAGGGGGTTAAGCATTTTGCAGACGCCCATTTCTGGCCTGAATTGCTCGCAAATATACTGCCCGGAATTTTACCGCCGCAATTTTTGATGGCCATCACCCAGCAGTTAGGAGATGTCAACCACTCAGGGCTGAAGCCCTGAGCTTGCGGTTGGCTTTTATAGGAAACACAGGGCTTCGGGCGGAAGCCGTGCATTCCTTGGGCGCAAGCTCATGGAATGTGCGCTCCTCCTAGGTTTGAAAACCTAGGCTTCCGCGCACCCTGAGTGGTTGTGACTAAAAGGATAGAGACGATGGTCAGAGGATAGTATTTAGAAGGCAACCAGAGGGGAGCGCCCCTCTAGTTCCCTTGGGTCTCCTGACTCCCCCATAAGAAAGCGACACAACACCTAAAGAATGTCAAGAAACCTAAGGACTTCAGTCCGTAGATGGACCCATTAATCACTAATTTTTACCTGAGAATAGCTTCAACAACCTTCGTGTTGCCAAAGGCAGTACATATATTCCAAGATTTTTTCTAAACAACAAAGAAGCCCCGCACTCCTTCAGCTCTGCTAAAGGGGCAGTAACCAAAGGTCGCTGGATTAGTGCTAGGAGTTGTCACAGGGCGCCTAATCCGGAAATCATTTCATCCAAAAACGCACCAAGGGCAGGAGTTTTAGCCAGTAAATCAGCATGAGCTGATTTTGCAGCTTCAAGCCTCCCTTGCAAAAATCCTCTTACAGGAGCAAGTGATTCCTCGTCGCCCAATAGCCGTGCCAGTGCAGTAAGTGCAAGCTCAGGAACGGTATTGGAAAATGGAGAATGTCCCGGCTCCCTTATTGAAAGCAACTGATTAGCATTAGTCAATACTGCAAGAAAACAGCTAGGTGGAAAACCAGGATGCGTATCAGTGTAAACCTTCAATTTATGATCTTGACCCAGAGCAAAGTAGGCTTCCAGTTTGGGAGGTGGCAGATGTGCCTGCGCTCCAAAAACCCCAGTTAGAAAAAGCAATACCCTGCATAATGCGTCATTACGCAAATTAGGGTGTCCCGAAGGCGAGGCTCGTGCAAGCTGTTCCAGGTCTTCTTTGACTAAATTGCCTATCGTTAGAACATGCTCCCCCTGAATCACGAAATCATGTGAAGTACGGACATGCCGCTGTAATTGTTCAACCAAACCAGCATGTGGAGGAATGCGCAATCGCCCAAGCCTTTCGGTAATAGCATCAAGCCTAGCAGTTTGAGCATGGCTGAGTGCAGTTGACATAACTATATCTTTAGCTGGAGTATTTAAAAATATAATTATGTGGTTAAATGAACAGAGGCCGAATAATTTTTTCAATTGATGTATAGAAGGTATTAGGTATGGACATTGACATTGACGATTTCATCGAGGCAGGTAAAGTCGCAGCACGCATAAGGAAAGAGAGCGAGAGCCTCATCATGGTTGGGGAAAGCCTACTTGAGATCGCTGAAACAATAGAAAAGATGATTTACGATGAGGGGCTGAAGCCGGCATTTCCCGTAAATCTTTCAATAAACGATGTTGCAGCGCACTACACACCGGAGATAGGCTGCACGCTTGAGCTTAAGGAAGACGACTTGCTCAAGGTAGACATGGGCATTGAAGTGGACGGGGCGTTAAGCGACACTGCTTACACTGTTGATTTGGGTGGCAAGTATGATAATCTGGTCAAGGCTTCGAGAGAGGCTCTTGATGAAGCACTAAAACACATAAAGCCAGGTGCCAAAAATGGCGAGATAGGCGGAATTATAGAAGATGTTATGAAAAAATACGGCGTAAGGCCCATAAGCAACCTTACAGGCCACATGATACTGCCTAACAGCCTGCACGCAGGCGTGAGCATGCCAAACGTGCGCACCAATGACAAATATGAATTCAAGGAAGGCGATATTTTCGCAGTAGAGCCGTTTGCAACAGATGGCGACGGCCACGTGTATGATTCTGAACAGGTTGAGATATTCAGCCTTGTTGATAAGATTCCAGTCCGCTCAAGGCAGGGAAGGCAGATACTAAACCACGTGATTGAGAATTACTATACCCAGCCTTTTGCAGAAAGGTGGCTTGGAAAGGATTTCCCTTCAAAGATGCTTCGCAGTGTAGGATTGAAAGAGCTTTTGTCAGTGCAGGCAATACAAGGCTATCCGGTGCTTATGGAGCATGGTAAGGGCATGGTAGCGCAGTTCGAGCATACGATACTTATTACGGACAACGGATGCAGGGTGCTTACAAAATAACACTGAGATTTAGCAAATACCATGACAGGCTCTCAAATTTCCTGTTTTTACATTTACCCTGATGAAAATATCTTATCAGCATTTTTCCATGCTAACTTTTCCTGCACCGAAGGATCAAGCTTTCCTATGAATGCCCTCACGCAATTATTCAGAGTCAGTGCAACTTCCGGATCAGTATCCCAGGATTCCGAAACTCCACGATCAGTATCGAATACGACCTGATCAGGGTGGGATTCGATGAACTCCTTCCAATTATCCATATCAGTTTCCAAAAGCGGCCCATAATCCTCAAAATGCTCAAGGAAATCTGCCTTTGTGGAGCCAGGCCTTATAAGCCAAACATTGCCGTACAGCTCATCAATGCCATAGTAAACATTTGGGTGGCTCTCAAGAATTTCCGCAACAGCATCAGGGGTCCTATCGCAATCAGCACAGTCAATAAGCTGGTCGCCATGGAATACGAATGTGACATCCGGATAGGTGTCTGCAGCACGCTCAAGCGCTTCCTTGTCGCCTTCTCCAAGGTGCAGGTACACTACAAGCCCATGCTCCTGGGCAACCTTATAAATTCCCATCATCCTTTCGGAATCAGGCGAAAGTGCAGCTGCGCCACCAGGCCGCTCATAAAGCCCAATCTCACCGTAACCCCTGAATAGCCCAGGTGAAAGATTAAGCATCGCCTCAAGCTCCCCTGCATCAACAGTAGGGAATCCGTCCGGACTGCCGTCATCATCAGGCGGCATAATGAAGGGGATAAATCTGCCGGGATATGTTTCCATTGCAAGCTCCACCACCTTGATTGATTCTTCAGTTATCGGTTCCCATACAGGAAAGAAGACCCAGGATTGCATTGTGCCTTCAGTGTCCATCCTACAAACCCATTCATCAATGCTTCTGCCGATTCCCAGATTGCGGGCGTCGTATTCCTCTTCAGGGAGTCCAGGCTCGCCATCGGGCAGGCTTTGGAGGTGAATATGGGCGTCGATAATCGGGCCTTTGTAATAGCCGTCTGGCAAGGTTGCAGGGTCTCGCGGTTCAGGGCAGGTAATTTTTCTAAACGCTTTCTCGAATAAGTTTTCCCAGTGGCGTTCTGAGATTGCGTCCCAGCCTGATTTAGCAGGCTCGGCTTCTGGTTCTTCCTGAGCTTCAAGGGGGTCTTCAGGGGCTTCTGGAGCATCTTCAATAGCTTCAGGCTCTTCAGGCATTTCCTTATCGTCGGTTTCTTCGTAGGGCATGTTTTTACCGCCGTCAAAAAATTCGATGAGCTGCCTGCCTGTCATGATTGCGCCGCCTAGCCCAGGATGGCACCTGGTTTCATCGCCATTATCAATATCCCCAGGATATAATGGTCCTATGACAGGACCAGTAAGAACGTCGCTGTTTTTTTCTACGAGCTCCTCCACAAGCTCATTTGCACGCTCGATGCCTTCTGACCCTGTAAGTTCACAGGTGTGCTCAGGAAATTCAGGAAGTGCGGAAACATAAACAGTAACCCCGGGAATTCGCTGCCTGAGAGCATTAAGCACAGATACTGCATCATCGTAAGACATGCCCGCCTCTTCCTTGCGGATGCATAGCTGCCACCACACAGTATCAGTTTCAGGATTCTGCTTCAGGTATTCATCAAAAACGCGCCATAACTGCTCATGTCCTTTTTCAGTATTTTTGGCCCAGTTAAGGACAGCACCGCCATCGTATTCGTGGAGCTGTGACTCATCAACAGCCCAGAAGCTTCGTCCTTCTGCAATTGCATATCCTTGGACAGTCTGCCTTGTGTTCGAGCAACCCAGGAACCCCATAGGGGTTTTTTCCAAAGGAGAGGCATCCTGTGCAGAGGCATCTTTCTGGCCAGGCATTATGCAGGCGGAGAGCAAAATAAAAATGAATGCCAATATGAGCTTGTTTTCCATTTTGATAATCTTGTAGGCGAGGTATATAATTGTTGGTCAGGGCATGCTGAGGTAACATTTTTATTCTATAACTTACCCATAACCGTATGATAAAACGGCCACTCATAAGCAAAGAGGAGATAATAGCCGACGTTGTTTACGTGCTGGTAGGCATGATAGTAAGCGCGCTTGCGCTGCTCATATTCGACATGCACTGGAATTTCTACGGCGATCTGAATTTCCCTTTTGAGAAGCGCGTCTTCACAAGCATGACCCCATATTACATTGGAGTGCCGTTAGGCGGCATTGTAGGATTTTTCATACTCAAGCTGCTGTTCTTCGCATTCATGGAAGAGGAGATTGCGCATAAAAAGGAGAAGAAATCGAAAAGGCTTTAAACACCGCCAAGCATATATTATAACATGGTTAAAAATCGCTCCAGGCTAATTCGAACAGAACCTGAAGAGAGAAAAACAGGATTCCGGATGTGGCTACCCATTACAGCAGCAGTATTAGG
>CAZBWC010000001.1:7537-11462 GCA_964495395.1 Microcaldota archaeon | reverse complement strand
GTATTAGGTGGGGCTGCAGCCGGAATTTACAGCATGTTTAACACCGAACCAGGGATAGTTAGGTTTGAGATTCCGAAAGGCACTGATTCAGGCAGTAATAGTAAAACTGAATCCAGGCAAAGAAAAATCAGAAAACCACAGGCACACCCAAAACAGATACAGCGCCCTTCTGCAAATCAGGAGCCCAAAGAAAACAAAAAGCAAACTATTCCAACCCAAACACCTACTGAAACAAGCGAACCTTTAGTAGAGCCTCTTGAAACAGAGTCTGAGGACAGTTACGAGCCAAGAGAAACTCCTAAGGGCACCAACCTGATAGCTAAGGGTATGGGTTTTAATGAAATCGATATCAGTGAAGGCCAGTCTCTTACTGCCCAGAGTCAGGCGTTTCAGATGATTTTAGAGTACGAAGAATATGCAGGAGCAGCAACTATCAAAGCCATAACTGACGAAGGGGTAGTTGTTAGCATTAAGGCCAATGGCGAGGAACATGAGGTTTTGATACCGTTTGGTGCAGTGTTTCATGTGACCACCGTATTTGCAGATTTGTTTGGTTCAGCTTCGGAAGACACCAGTAGTGAATTGGAAGCACAGCCAAGGGCAAACACATATGTAATGTTGCCGATGGAATTCACTAGATTGGATGATGAAAATAAGAAAGTTGCAATTGTACCGTCTTGTAATGGCGGGATAAGTGTTAGTTCTGAAACAGAAAGCGCAATGGGCAGGCCGGAATTTTGCCAATAACGATTAGATTATTATGTGTTAAATAATGTTAAGGAATAGATTTAAAAGCAGTTCTGTACAAAATAGATAATATGAGAAGCATGCGCACACGTAAAGAACGGGTTGGGAACGAACCGCCTAAAAAGCAAAAACTGCCCGATATAGGCGTTGAGAGTGGACTTGCCAATTACCAGAGATTAACAGATGGCATAGCCATGCATGTTGTTGAACATTGGAGCGCCGAGATAGATAAGAATACTTTTACAAGGAACATGTTAGACCTGGTACCCGCCATCAGGAGTAGGATAACTTCAGATGAGCCTAGCCCAGAAACAATATTAGACGCAGCATTAATGGCGATGGTTGAGTCAGCACCTAGCCAAGAAGCAGCTTTTGATGCATTGAACAGGATTTTAGATGTAGTAGTAAAGTTGCCATACCGTGAACGCGATGACTTAGGCATAGATATTGTGCTCACTGTTTCAGAACTCGAATTAGAATTTGATAGGGACGCGGTAGCGGATATGATTAAAAAAGTTCAGGAATCGGGTGGATTTAACACATACGTGCATAGAAGGAGAATCGAAGATTCGATATTCCAAACAGTGCCAAAGGGCAACCAGATTAGAACAATATGCGAAGAACTTTATCCTGAACGGTCACGGCAATTGGAAGAAGTTGAGGATAGAGTACGCAAAGGCAAAGCTACCCTGAAAGAGAAGCTTTTGGGCCCGGATAGAGATGATGATTAGCAGGTCATTTCTTCTTCCTGAATTCCTGAGCAGCCTTTATGAATTCAACAAACAAAGGTGCAGGAACTTCCAATCTGCTTTTCAGCTCGATGTGCGCCTGTGTAGCAACGCCAAAACCGAATTTAGATGGCCATTCAGTTATTTCTGCAATGTCACCGGTCTTGGACGGGTAAATGCCTGAGATAACAAGCCCGTTCTGCTGCAGTACATCGTGGTATTCCGGATTCACTTCGTACCTATGCCTGTGGCGCTCGTTGCATTTGTCCGAGCCATAAGCCTTTTGGGCAGTTGTACCCTTTTTCAGCAAGCATTCCCAGTTTCCAAGCCGCAACGTACCGCCCATTTTCGTTATGCTCTTTTGCTCTGGCAGGATATCGATAACAGGATGAGGCGATGCCTTGTCGAATTCAGTAGAATTTGCCTTGTCCAGTTTGCATATGCTGCGCGCATATTCAACGACCATCAGTTGCAACCCAAGGCATAAGCCCAGATATGGCACCCCGTGTTCGCGAGCATAATTAATTGATGAGATTTTTCCTTCTATACCCCTATCCCCAAAGCCACCTGGAACAAGTATTCCGTTATAGCGCTCCAATAATTTAGTGCCCTGTTTTTCAATATCAGTTGATTCTATCCAACCTATTGACAAGCCACAGTTGATTGAAGCAGCAGCATGCACCAAGGCTTCTTTGACGCTCAGGTAAGCATCTTTGACAGCAGTATATTTGCCTACAATGGCAATGCTGACCTGCTCATTAGCAGGGTCAGTTATGTGAGATACCATCTTTTTCCAATCTGTTAAATCAGGTTTTTTGCCCTTATCAAGGCCAAGCTTGTCGGATATTACATCGTATATTTCCTGTTTCTCAAGAATCAAAGGAAGCTCGTAAATGGTGCCAAGGTTCGGGTCGTCGAATACTGCTTCTTCGCGCACATTGCAATAAAGCGCCAGTTTCTTGCGCGGCTCAGCAGAGAGATCTTCCTGCTGTCTGCAGATGATAATATCAGGCTGTATTCCAAGGCTTTGTAAAAGGCGCGTTGCCTGCTGGGTTGGCTTGGTTTTCTGCTCACCAGGAGAAAGGCTCGGAACATAGCTCAGCTGCACGAAAAGCACGTGCTCCTCTTCAGCATTAAGCTGCCGCATTGCTTCCAGGAAATAGCCGTTTTCAAGGTCACCAATTGTGCCGCCGACTTCGATAAGCACGACATCTGCTTCGTGCGCTTTACCAACTCCCTTTATCCAATTCTTTATCTCATTGGTGAGATGCGGCACGAACTGAACATCCCTGCCAAGATAATCGCCTTTGCGCTCTTTTTCTATGATTTTCTGGAATAATTTGCCTCCAGTGATGCTGGAGCTGTTATCCAGGGAAATATTCAGGAAACGCTCGTATGTGCCGAAATCCAAATCAACTTCAGTGCCATCGTCAAGCACGAAAACTTCCCCGTGGCGGAATGGGTTCATGGTACCGCAGTCAACGTTCAGGTAGCCATCGAATTTTATTGGCACGGCCTTGTAGCCCCGCGCCTGCAATAATTTAGCTAGAGAGGAGGTGACAATTCCTTTCCCCAGGCCGGACATTATAGAACCAGCAACTACGATATACCTTACTTTACTTTCGCTAGCCATAAGGGATATTATAGGGATGATACATGTATAAATAGCTTTGTGTTTTAGCTGTTGTGCTAAATGGCAAAAAGAGAAGGTTTATAAGGTTTGGACGGGTAATATCTTCATGGCATCACTAAGGGTAATTGATGGAGGAAAAGCAAAGGCAAGAGTACCAGAGCAGGCACTAGGAGGCAGGAACCGTAGTTTCAGAAAATACGATGTTTTGGAAACTCTAAATGACGACAAAGGCGACATGGTAGTCAGAATTCTCGGAAGAGAATCAAGTTCGGTAACAAACCTAGGTCGTGATGTAGGCCAGGAACTTTCAACGGGTGAAATTATAGCCCTCCTTAATGGCCCCATGACCAAGGCATTACGATATGATCTTGGAATGAAGCTTGTTAGAGAATTCGTGGGTGACAGCGATTGGAAAGGCCTTATGTTAGTTGCAAGAAAAGGAGGATTTTTTCTCAGCGTTATTGATAAAATGATGGTGGGAGCGCCAAGAGCAGTAAATGTGCCTCCAGAAGTAAAGAGAGTAGCAGGGATGTTAGGAATCCCTTTGGCAAGAAAGGTATTTGAAGAAGCAGTTGAAACAGGGGATTATGATAAGGCAAAAGAAGTGATTGAAGATGATTGGAAATACTATGCTCTGCCAAAAAGGTATAGGATATTGTGGGGCCTGGAACTGGTTGAAGCGATTTCAGGTATGATAAGACAGATGCCTCCCAAGCACCCAAAGGGAAAGGTTGCCCGGACAGCTCTGCAAACAATGGCAGAGTCACAATCATTACATAGGACTGTGGGTGAAATGGCACGCAATAATTTGGTCGCA
>CAZBWC010000001.1:3538-7527 GCA_964495395.1 Microcaldota archaeon | reverse complement strand
AAACACAGGCTTTACAAAAATAGCCCAAAGGACCAGAAGCAGCATGGCAACGATAGGTGGCGTGCCACGAATCCATTCCTGCTTATAGGCAGATGCGCATTGCTGGCAGATGACCTGGTTTATCTGGGCGTGCAGAAGGCTGCGGACAAAATAGAAGCAAAAACAGGCACCAGCAAAAAAACCCAAAGGGCAGTTCTGCTCGTTGCCAGCACAATTGCAATTCCTGCATTGGTTGCAAAAAACCGCGAGGAATTCGAGGGCATACTTGCATTGGTTGGAGTTTTCAACTTAGGCCTTAATTTAGCGGTTGAGCGCTTAGCCAAGATTGCAGGCAGGGATGCCGATTCTGAAGTTAAAAGCGGTGATGGAATAGCTGCCAGAATAGGCCTGCAGGTTGGGCGCATGGCACTTGCCAGCATATCCATAGCTGCAGCAGCTATAATAAACGATGTAGTGGCTCGGTTTGGAAGTTCGATTTTAGTTGGTAGTATGGCAATTGCAGTTTACCTCACTTCCACAAGCAACGGCATGATTCAGAGTGCAAAGGACTGGGTAAATGATGTGAAGAACTTGGTAGTGGATAGATGGGGAGTCAAGCAGCCTGTGCCGGTTAAGGTCGAAGGACAGCGAAGCGCGGAAATGCAATGGTACAGCTAATGGAAAGATTACTATGAAAAGAATTGTTCACTTACAACGCATAACGGAAAACGTCACCAAAGTAGGCGGTGGAAAACTAGGTGGAAAAGGAATTAATACTGCCAACGCCGATAGTGTGATAGCAAACCGATTGGCACGCGACGGGATTCGGGTGGCAAGACTTCCTAAAACCGTGGTATTGACCGACGATATCGTAACCGATATAAAGCACGACAGGCGGATTGCGGAAGAACTGGTAGCCGAGCTTGTGAAGAAGGGACTGATAACCCGCAGACCGCTATCAGTACGGTCATCAGCATTGGCAGAAGACATCGGAGGCCAGACTTTACCTGGAGCTTTTGCGAGTATCCACCTGCCATTTGCAGGAACAGGTGGTGATATGTTACATGGAAAGGACGTGGAACAGGTTGTTCGTTGCCTGATAAGCGTTGCATGCTCTGATGAAGGGAGAGATGCGAGAGCACGGGTTGAACGGGCACACGGGGAAACGGGCATGGCAGTGATGCTCCAGCAAACTGTAGGGCAGGTAATTGCAGGCAGATTCTTCGGGCCAAGAATAGCCGGTATAGTTGATACATCCGAGATAAATGGCGAAGGCACCACCACAGTAACCGTGGTTGCTGGATTTGGAGATAAGGCTGCCCGCAATATGTACAGGGGAAGCACCATAATCATAGGCCAAAAACCAGGAGATGTTGAGGTAAAATCCAGGCAGGAAGTAGGCGAACTTCTGCGTGTTGACGAATACCGAAAAAATCCGATGACAGAAATAGATATGGTTAAGTTGCTCCGTTACATGGGAGTACAGGGAATATCCAAGTTCCTCGATACGTTCGTGAAAGCCCATCTTGGGAAGCTGAAGCAGCTCATAGAAACAATAGGAAGAAAGGGGCCGGTGGACCTTGAATTTGCATTTGCATCCGGAGAATCAGAGCAGGAAGAACTTTATTTCCTTCAGGAAAGGCAGTCAAATCTCAGGAGAACCAGGAATGCGAGATACCCAGAAGTGCCTGCCAACGCACATGTTTTGATTAACACCAGTAGCGTATTGGGCGGGGAGACGGTAAGGACAAAGAGGCTGGCTGCATATTGCAGCAGCTAAGCGTATATGCGCGATGCTGACCGCCGATTCGAATCGCTTGGGGAATTGGAGCGCAGTGGCAGCCCGTATATACTCATAGTCCCCCCGCTCGCTACAAGCTCAGGTGGGAGGGGTATACCTCTGGGGCTTATGAAAAATGCACGTATGGTAGTTGAAGATACCATGGGTGGAGGAGTGCACGAACACGGAGCAACAGGAGTTGATCGCTTTACCAGAGCATTCATAGAAACAGGGATGCCTTTTATGGAAGGGCATTTCTGCGATAGCCTGCTCACAGAATCGCGTATGGAACGCATAGGCAGTTTGCATGTTTATCGCGGCTCGTTTGTAGGCGCAACCTGCAGCGGACCACGCGGAAAACGAGGCATATTGTATGCGGAACATGATTAGGCTAATGGCCAGATGATTTTATGCAACCAGTAAAACTCATATTGGCAAAGCACCATAATGCACAAATGCTGATGCCGGTACGCGGCGTGCTGTTCGCAGAGCAATGCTTCAAGCAGCTTGTGGAAGAAAGCGACGGGCGGACGCTCAGGGCGGTAGTTGAGGAGAGGTATGATGGCGATCCCAGGTATTATGCTATTGAGGGAATACACCATAATCCCATACTGCTCCATCTTTTGCAGGAAGAAACTCAGGCTTGTTATGATATGCTTAGGGAAGTCGCAAAAGCACTTGAACGCGGCAGGGAACTGCGTCATGTTCCAGGACAGGCAGGAATGGGAATGGCTGCAGACGCATTCAGACAAATAGGCAGTAATATTGCGGCAGGCATGGATAGCCTGCCTGATTGGCTGACTATACCATTTCAAGGGACAATAGCACAGGCAAACCGGAAAGCCCCAGGAAGCGTGCTGCTGCTTTTTTCAGATACTGATCAGGAGGCCCAGCTGAAAAGCATCGAGGCCAACCGGAAAAGAAGGATGGGATATGTAAGAGCATATAGCGGTGGCGCTGATGGAGCAGACATGCTCTTTGAGAGCCTCGCTGATACTGCAAATGCAGTGCTGCATAGCGACCTCCTGCTCCAGCGACAATTAGAGCTGCTGCAACTAGAGCACCCGAAAGAAGGCATTATAGTGAGGTTAGGCTCTAACCACAGGCACATTGCCAAAAAGCTCGAGGCCGCAGGTATGGAAACTGAGCTCTTCATCCAGCCAAACGAGCCATTCCCGTATTATGATGAGGCATTGAGGCTGAAGCTCGAGGAAGATGCACCAGAGCTCAGGCTGCGGCAACTGATTGAAGCCGATCTGAAGTTCAATTTTCTGCTCACACAACAGCTTAGGGCGCTGAGGCAAGCAGGACATGTGGATCATGGCACGTATGTAGAAGATATTATGCACCAATGCCGTGGGCAGGTGGAGCAGGAACTTGAAACGCGCCGAAGTGCCGTACTTACAGATAGCGGCCAATAAAAATATGTGCACTACATAAAATATAAGTTTAATAACGGGCCCGTGTGGCAACCAGCCTTGAATTGCTAATTCAAGATTGCAGGTCAGGCTTGCAGTGGATAACCGGCAGGGCTTCGAATGCCTTGGGATAAATGCATCCTAACGGTGCGCAGGAGTTACCCTGAGATACGAGTTCAAGAAACTTTTGGGAAAAGTTTCATCAAAACGCGTTTGCTAATTCCTAAATGCTTCGAACATATCTCGTCGGGCCCGTTTTTATTTTAAGTTTTTAGAAAATATTGATGTGGTTTTTATGATTCCCGAATTGGCTGAGCTGCTGAAAAAAGCAGTGGAGCAGACGCTTGAGGATAAGGTAGCAATAGCATTTTCAGGCGGAGTTGACAGCTCGCTTATTGCCCATGTAGCAAAGCAATACTCAGAGGTGCAGCTTATTACCTGCGGAACAGACGGCAGTGAAGATATTGAGTACGCGCAAAAAGTTGCCGCGGAAATGGGATTGCCACTTGAGATCATGAAGCTTGATGAAAAGACAGTGCTTGAAACATATAAGAAATGCTTTGCAATTTGCCCAGGCGATTTACTGAAAGTCGAATTGCTTGTTCCTGTTTATGCAGTTGCCGAGGAAGCAAAAAAACGTGGATATGAAGTGCTTTTGTTTGGCTCTGCCAGTGAAGAGCTTTTTGTCGGATATAGCAGATATTATACTTACCGCGATGAGGGAAAGGACCTTGATGCAATTCTGAAAGAGGAATTTCGCACTCTCAAAGACCGCGACATAGGCGCTACAAAAAAACTCTGCTGGAAACTAG
>CAZBWC010000001.1:0-3528 GCA_964495395.1 Microcaldota archaeon | reverse complement strand
AAGCACGGTTCCCGTTTTACAACAGCGAACTTGCAAACTTTGTTTTTGGCCTGCCGTTAGAAAAAAGAATGGAAGATGCTGAGCTGAAAAAAGGGCTGCTCAGGGAAGCGGGAAAGCTTCTAGGCATGCCCGACTCCGCATTGAAAAGGAAAAAGCGCGCAATGCAGTATGGAAGCGGAGTTCATAAGATTTTACTTAGGCATGCGGACGAGATTAATAAGCAACAGCATTGATTACTCTTTAGCCAGGCTCGGATAGGCCACTATAAGATGAGTCACTGTAGGTACAAATTCGATAACCATTGCCTGATACAACCTATCCTGAAGAGTGATTGGAACAGCATCCAGTATCTGGGCAAATGATTGCCCTCCCCTAATTGAGCGAAAATCAGAATAATGTACAAGAAAGGTGTAAGCAGTAGCTTTCCAGACAGGATTATTGATGTCTTCTTCCAACAATGATAACTGAGCCTTATAAGCCCTCAGCTCCAGCAATGCCTTAAACAGGTTTAAATCCAGCAAGCTTGCAGTTTCATGATCTACAACAATGCCACCAATAACAATTCCGAAGTATGCATCCTTTGCATGTTGGCACTCGTGGGATAGCACTGAAAGTTGGCTCCTGCGGCCGCTAAAAAAACTTTCTGAAACGAACAAAGTTGTTTTTTCCCTTTTTCCCATATTAGTATCCGTTATAAGCGCAACCGCACGCATATCAAAATTATACTGATCCCGCAGCTCATGGACACCATATATTTCGCGGCCTCCGGAAGCATTGTCAAAGTTTACAAGGCCAGGATCATAAATGGCTTTTTCTATATAAGGGCAATTGACTTCTGCCAAAGAGGCATCCAATTCTTTTTGTTTACTTTCAGGGGTGTTAGACGGCATAAAAGACAGAAGCACAGCTATAGAGGCAAGTGCATTCCTGAGTCTGCCTGGATGGTGTTGCACAGATTTCAGTCTTCGCATAAATAGTTAGTAGTAAGTAGTTATTATAAACATAAATGTTAAGTAATAATAACTTTATTTTAATGCCCGTTTCATCTCTTTTTCTGCTTTGCCTTAACAAGCTTATCTTCAGGCTCCTGCCGTTCTGGAGGAAGGTCTGCCAGTGCCTCTTCCTTGAGCAATTGCTTGAATTGCCCTTCCCATTCAGTCCATGCAGTGCGGAAATCCACCTGGCCATTCTCCTTTTCCAAAGATGATAGTAGCTTGACTGCAGAGGTATTTGCGCGGAGTACAAAATCCAGGTCCATGAGAAGCGGGTTGTCAAGCTGCTTGCTGGCATTCCGTATGTGGTCATATAGCTTGCCCTTGAAGAATGCCTGTAAGAGGTATTGCTCAGGGCTTATGCCGGTTTCCTCACTGCGCCTTGCGAGTGCAGGCGGTATGAACGCTATGTCCAGCTCCTTTTCCATCTTGCCCAGATCAAGTTTCGAGAGGCTGGTTGCATTTGCCTCAGGATTGCGCAGGAACTTGCATTCGAACATGCATTTGCCTATGCTGTCTCCCCGCCTGAACCTGAAAACCTCTATGAATTTCTTCTGTTCAGTATCAGTTTCGTAGCAGTTGCCAAGTACGCGATAGATGCGACCCCTGCGGCCGAACCGCAGTTTTCTCAGGAAGGAATATCTGTCAGTAGCAAGCATGCTTGCAGCAGGGATGCCGAACACGAGCTCAAGCCTATCCTGCACATCACGCAGGCTTTCTGCGTGGAGGTTATATAGCAGGAAAATTCCCGGCTGGGTGTTGAGCAGGTTGATAATGCCTTGCACCGCAATGCGCGAGCGGACCTCGTTGATTATCAGTGCAGCATCACCCATACGCAAAAGGGCATTTGCCATGCTGACAAGGTCGAGCTCCTTGGTTCTGACATCCTCACGGTCGCTGCTCTGGACGCGAGCCGCACCTATGTGGAAACCGCGCTTGCGATATGCCTTTACAGGAATTTCCTCTATATCTTGTATTGGGATAATGCGCCTTGCAGTGCCAATGGCAGCTATTTTCAACGCTGTGAACGCAGTCTTGCCAACGCCTTTAAGCCCGAGCACTGCTTCGCTGCACCCAAGCCCGACAAGCACATCGTCATAGCCAGCACCAAAAGGCGAAATTGAGGATAGTGATATGTATTTCGGATAAGTATATGGCTCGACTTTCATTATACGCAACGCGCCCTGCAGTTCCTCGAACGTAGCCGGAGGCCGCTGTAAGTGGCAACGCATATTAAGCCGCTTCATCATCACATCAATTATTGGCGAGCTTTCATCAAATTTCCTCAGCCCCCCCTGAGTAAACACGATATTCTTGAACGCACGCTCGAGCAGCTCGTGGTTGTAGCGTATAAGAGTATGGCAAAGGCCGTATTTGGCATGCTCGAGATAAAGCGGCGAATTCTCGCCATCGATGTAAATATCAGTCAGCTTATCCTTATCCAGAGCCAGATTTTCCATGCCAGAGCCGAGCCCAACCACCCATGCAGCAGCTTCCCGACCCATGACAAGCGCCTCTTTGGGGGTTATCTTGTAGCCTTTAAGCACTGACTCGTCAAGGAAATACTGCCTGTATTCCCTGGTCTTTACATCCATAAGGATTTCATAATTGGCAATGTCGAATGATTCGTGCATCTGCTCCGTTATGACGCGCTTCAGGAGTTTTTTCAAATCAGCATTAAGGCCCTCGATAATCGGGTTTGTCTGTACATACATGTACGCCTCAGCACCAGGTATCTCGTAAATCTGAACCTTGACACCATAGGGCAATTCATAAGATGCACCCGCTTCTTTTAGCGGAACCGCATTTTCAGGGACATCAAGCACTACTGAAGTTGTGAAGTAAAGGCTTCGCAGACCTATGAGCGACAGGAATGCCGCACGAAAATCGCCTGTTTTTGCAACAAGCAGATAAAGTTTCGATTCCTTGAAGCGCTTTAAAATGCCGTTTGACCACGCTTTGAAAGTGTTGAATCCTTTTTCGAAAATCTGCTTTTCCGGCTTTGGCTCGTCATAGCCGCTAAGGACTTTCTCGGCCATGGCAGGGTTCATGAAAACGTATTCGTAGAATTTCCTCAGGGCCTCGCGCCTTTTCGAATACCCTGGATCTTCGCGCATGCCGTATATGTCTTCCCGCAGGAGCAGATTCTCTATCTGGCTCACGATGTTGGCATATTCCATGAGCACCGCTGTCTTTTCCTCGGTAAGCTCTATTACTATTTCTTCCTCGTAGCGGATGGTTTTGATTCGCACCTCCTGCGTGGCAAGGTCCTTGAGATGGAGGTTCAGGAATTCCGGGGAGGCAAACTCGTAGGGGCATTTGCTAAGGTCTATTATTGCCCTGTTTCCTTCGAGGTAAAGGTTGCACATAGTTTGCAATAACGCTGTTAGCGCTTAAAAAGCATTCCCCTGAAAGGGCGGCTGTTTCCGAACAGCGGCATGCTGAAGCAGCTACGGTGTCCGTAATAGAGTTTGGATTTTTTCGACATCAGCGTCAGGAACTTCTGCCACTACAGAGAACGGTTGTTCTGGATCGA